>WGMV01000013.1 GCA_016124905.1 bacterium | reverse complement strand
GACTGGCCCATTGAGGGCCCGCGCCTTATTGGCGCGTGATAGCGAGCCGCGCGAGCCAGCAAAGGTGGAGCGCAGCGACTGGCCCATTGAGGGCCCGCGCCTTATTGGCGCGTGATAGCGAGCCGCGCGAGCCAGCAAAGGTGGAGCGCAGCGACTGGCCCATTGAGGGCCCGCGCCATAATTGGCGCGTGATAGCGAGCAGCGCGAGCCAATAAAGAGTAGTTTCTTGCCAAGGCAAGGAACTACTTCTTCGGCAGCCTGCCATTATGCAGTTCCAGCCCGTATTTCATGAGCTTTTTGACCTCTTCGTCATTGCCGAAAGGCCCCAGATTCGCCGGTGCCGGTTTGGGCGCGGACGGGGTGGATGGGGTGGATGGCTTGGTTTCATCGCTCATCCAACCATCATAGGCCCAAAAGCTTAAGCCATGCTTACTTGGCCTTGTTCAGGCGCCTGACCTCGCTTTGCGGGTGCTCCTGCTGATGCTCTGGCGGTTTCTGAAGGGAGGAAACCAGCTTTTCCGGTAGGCTGTCCACCGCCAGCGTCTGCGTGGGGAAGGCGAAATCTGCCCCGGCCTGCTTAACAATATCCATAATGCTCAGCAGCAGCTCTTCCTGTATTTCCAGAAACGCACTGTAATCCGGTGCATTGACGAAAGCGAACAGCTCAATATCCAGGCTGGATGCGTTAAACGCAAGAAAGCGCGCCCGCGCATCCTTGTCAATCACATGCTCGTTCTTCAGCAGCATGGTTTTGAACTCGCCGATGATACGCCGCATCGTATCGGGGGAGGTGTCGTAACGCAGCCCCACCACGTGCTTGAACCAGAATTTCTGCCGCAGGCTGAAATTCTCAATGATCATGTTGTTCATCATGGTGTTGGGAATGGTCACCACCGTCTGCCCCAGCGTGCGGATGCGGCAGGCGTGCAGCCCGATATCCTCCACCGTGCCCATCACCTTATTGTCGAAATTGCCGAAATCCCCCACGCGCACCGGCTGGTCCAGCGCGATGGAAAGCCCCCCGAAAATCCCTTCCAGGCTTTTTTGTCCGGCCAGTGCCACGGCAATACCGCCGACCCCGGCGGCCGTCAGCATGGCGGTGACGTCATAGCCGAAATTCTGCAGGATAAAGAGAATAGCCAGCACGGCCACCAGCGCATTGGCGCCTTTTTTTACGAGTGGCATCATCGAGGCGGCGGCGACGCGCTCCTGCGCGAGCAGCCGGCGGCGATAGCCGTCAATCAGCAGATGCAGATACTGCACCATTGTCCAGGAAACGGCAAAACTGTGAAACAGAATTTCCACGCGGTCGAGAAAGTGCATATGCTTTTCATCGATGGGCAGGAAATTATCCACCACATTGAAGAGAATAGACGCCACCACCCAGATAAGCGGGCTTAACAATGGCTTGATGGTGCGCTGAAAAAGTTCCTTTTTTCTGGCTTTCTCAAAAGCCTTTTCCATAAACCACATGGCGCCGTGAACAATAAAATATGCCACGGCAAACGACAGGATCAGCGCCATGGGCAGGGCCACCCACACCCATACGGCGACGCCAAAAAACGGTGTTATCAGCCAATCGGTGAATTGGTCTAACTTCATGAAGGCTTCCTTTTGTTACCGGTCGGGTTGGAGGGGGATTCTATCGCCGCATCGCATAAAAATTCCACCATACGGCGGCCCACTTCGCGCGGGCCCATCACCGCCAGGTCCACCTGCTGCGCGATGAAATACTGCATCTCCTCGTCATTATGCGCGCGCACCAGCACCTTGATGTGCGGATTGATGGTGCGTGCCGTCATCACGATGTGCCTGGCCTCAAACGGGTTTGGCACGGCAACCAGAATGGCCGTGGCCTTGTGAATGGCCGCCTCTTTCAGGGTGAGCGGCTGGGTGGCGTCCCCCGCGATGGCGAGGGTGCCGCTCTCGCGCAGCGTTTCAATGCGTTCCCGGTTGGAATCCACCACCACCAGATCAAACTGGGATGATTGAATATGGGCTGAGATATGCTTGCCCACGCGCCCGTGCCCCACCACAATCACCAGGTCTTTCAAGGATTTTTCTTCCCCCGGTTCCAGATGCGACAAGCTGTCGTCATGCATGTTCAGCAAACGCGAAAGCCGGGGATGCCGTGCCACCCATTCCGGCAGAAGGCGGCTGACATAAAACAGCGCGGGGTTGAGCGAGATGGAAATCAGCGCGCCCGCCAGAATCAGGTCTCTTCCATCATCGGGAATCAGGTTACGCGCCACGCTGATATTGGCGAGAATAAAGGAAAATTCGCCGATCTGCGCCAGCCCGGCGGAAACAATCAGCGCCGTTTTGAACGGATAGCGGAACATCAGGATAATGGCCATCGCCGCCAGCGATTTGCCGATGACGATGATCGCCACAACCCACAGCACCTGAACGGGTTTTTCCAGCAGGATCATGGGGTTGAACAGCATGCCCACGGAAACGAAAAACAGCACCGCAAAGGCATCCTGCATCGGCAGGGCTTTCTCAGCAGCCTCCAGCGACAGGTCGGATTCACGAATCATCATCCCCGCGAAAAAGGCGCCAAGCGCAAAAGAGATGCCGAACAGTTTGGCCGCGCAGAGCGCCACGCCAAGCGCCACGGCAAACACCGAAAGGGTGAACAACTCGCGCGATCGCGTATTGGCCACGCTCATCAGCAGCCACGGAAAAAGCCGCTTGCCAGCAAGCGACATCACACCCACAAACACCACCATTTTGCTGATGGCCAGCACCATTTCCTTGACCACCTCAAGGTCGGCCTGCAAATTTTCTGCCGGGTGCGCCGCCAGCGCGGGAATCAGCACCAGCGCAAGCACCATGGCGATATCTTCCACAATCAGCCAGCCGATGGCGATATTGCCATTGGTGGATTCCAGCAGGTGATGCTCCTCGAGCGCGCGCAGCAGCACCACGGTGCTGGCCACCGAAAGGGCAAGCCCAAGCATCATGCTGCTGATCACCGGCCAGTTCCAGAAATGCGCCACCACACAGCCCATCAATGTCGCCACGGCGATTTGCGCAATCGCGCCGGGCAGGGCGATATGCCGCACCTCCATCAGGTCTTTTACGGAAAAATGCAGCCCCACGCCGAACATGAGCAGGATGATGCCGATTTCCGACAATTGCCGCGCAATGGCGAGATCGGCCATAACACCCGGCGTGTGCGGGCCGATGAGAATGCCGCCTATCAGATAGCCCACAATGGGTGACATGCGTAATTTGCAGGCAATCAGACCGCATATGAATGCAGCCGAAAAACCGAGCGTCAATGTCGTCAATAAGGGAAGATCGCCGTGAATTGCCATGAGGCCCTTTCGATTTGCCCTTTCACGCCAGGCTGGAGCATGAATGTAGAGCATGTATAATAATATCAGGCACGCCGCGCAATCCGCAAGGCCTCCTGTCGCATGAGGGCAAAAGCTTATCAAAAGCGGCATAAGGAAATACTATGAATCTTCCATCCGCGCCCCTTTTGACGGTCTATTACAATACACGCTGCCCTGTTTGCGATACGGGCATCAACCGGCAGAAAAACAAGCTGCTCCGCGCTGTCAAAGCAGGCGACATCGAGTTCCGCGATATCAACCTCGAGCCGGATGCATTGGCCGCTCATGGCGCCAGTCTGGATATGGTCCGCAAAAAGCTGCACGCGCGTGATGCTCAGGGACGCCTGTTTGTCGGCACTTCCGCATTTGCGGAGATTTGGCGCCGCACCCCCGGCGAGGTTTGGCTGGCCACCCTCATCTCACTCCCCGGCATCCGCTGGCTGGCCCACCACGCCTATAACCTCCTCGCTGAATGCCTCTATGCCTGGAACCGTCGCAAGGGCAGGTGGTAAGGAATGATTATGAAACCGGTTTATCCTTGATGATGGCACAATAAATGCGAGCATCCATATGAACGATGTTATGGCTACACTTATATTTTCAGGCATCGCAAGCATTATTACTGTGCCCATTGCATGGTATAGCGGTGAAAATTTAAAAAAACGTGCGGACCGCTATGAGAGGCTTACTGTTGGCGGTTCAACGGCAGAAGCAAAGATATTGAGAGTAAAACAGCTAAGTAATGTAAATAAATCGACCTTGGTAACCTACACTTATGAGGATTCGAATGGCAAAAAGCATAAAATCATTGCATCGGTCAAAGGGCTAGTTGCGAATCTCTATCCCAAGGGTACGAAAGTGAAAGTCCGCTATGACGCTGAAAAACCCGTCATTAGCATCATTGATGGAACGGAGTCACTGGCACCTGAAGAAAACAGAAGGATTGCCGGGTATTTACAACAAGGCATGTGGTGGATACCGCCCTTCATTTTTATCAACATGCTGATAAGGATGTCTCCGAATAATTGATCATTCATCCTTGCCAATGCATACATGCTTGGAAGGCAGGCGTTCATCATACAGAATGGCAATTTTGTCTCCTACGGATAGTTTACGGCTAAGAAGCAATTGCACGGTCTGCATGTCTTCAACCTTTTCACCATTAGTAGGTGTAAATTGATAGGTATATTGACGCACATACCCTAACGTGCTGAGTTCAAATCTGTCATCGATATGAGTAATGAACGCGTCAGCGGGTTTCGCCGCTTCATCAGAAATGAAGTGTTTTTTCCAGGCGGAATAACCATGCAAGCCGCACATCAACATCAAGAAGCAGAATACGACAATATCCTCCAGGCCATGATGGCTAAGATAAAAGCCTAATGAAATATAGCTAAAAATAAGCAGGGAGCTGCATAGATGAAAGAAAGCTCTTCTTCTTCTGTTCCAAATCATCAACCCCACGGCACTGCTAAACATGCCCATGCCTATAGCAGGAAGAATAAAATAGTTGGGTTCTGCGTAACGTGGGTCATGAAGTCCCACGATAAAATGGCTCTTGGGGTGTTTGGGTAGATAAATCACCTGAAACTGATCGTCTGGCTGCAATTTTTTCCAGAAAGGCGCCAGTTCAGTTTGTTGATGCTTCTGTTTGGAATTCGCGACCTTTATAAAGCGGTATTTCTTTCCATCGGAAAAAAACGAATAAGCAACCACATGAAAAGGACTGATAGAGGTACCCTCTTTGTTTTTATCGAATGTGTGCTGGCCATGATATCGCGCCAATGCCTCCACACCCTTCGTTCTGTAAAGCCCTATGCCAAGCATATCAATAAGGGTTATGCCAGCAGAAAGAATAAATAAAATCAGAATGATAACGAGGCTAATGTAATTCCAGGCTTTTTTCAGCATAATATCACTGTGTTGATAAAATTTAAAACTGACAATAGACAGTAAATAGAAATCATGGATAAATCGTAATCGGCGTCCAGTCCGGCACCATACGCCAGATTTCCTCCATCTCGGCGTTGGTCACGGCAATACAGCCGTCCGTCCAGTCATATCTCCGGTGCTCGGTGCCGAACCACCCCAGCCCGTTCGGTAGCCCGTGGATCATGATGTCTCCACCCGGCGACACCCCCCGTGCCTTGGCCTGTGCCACATCATGCAGGTTGGGGTAGGAGATTTTCAGCGAAAGGTAATAACGGCTGTTGAAATTCCGCCCCGAAATCACGTAATGCCCTTCGGGCGTGCGCTCATCGCCTTCCTGCTGCTTATGCCCCTTGGGATGCTTGCCGAGCGATATTTTATAACGCCTGAGCACCCGGTCCTGCCCATCCAGCAGCACCATGCTGTGCGCGGTTTTATAAACGATGATGCGTGATGCGAGCGGCTCTGCCGCATGGGCACATGCGCTGCAGCATAACCATAAAATGGCTGACAAAATGAATCTGATCACGATTCCCACACGCCCAATCTGCGCGAGAAACAGGCAATGTGCAAGCAAGAGATAAGGAATGGCTGGAGGGTCGTCCTGCCGGAGGCAGGCATAAAAACTAATCCGGCCATAATGGAAATCAGCGTTAGGCAAAATGGTCGGAGTGGCCGGATTTGAACCGACGACCCCTAGTCCCCCAGACTAGTGCGCTACCAGGCTGCGCTACACTCCGACACTGGTAATGGCCCGAACGGGCAAAACAAGGCGTGTTTTCTAACCCGCGCTAGCCTGCTTGGCAAATGAAAAGCTACTCAAGCATCCCGCGCAATTCGCGCAATTCGTTCAGCAGTTTGGATAAAGCAGGGGCGGGGATGGAAGATGACGGGGCCTGCTCGGTCGTCTGTTGCGCGGCCTTGGCGGCTTTCATGGCGCGCTTGCCCGGGCGCACCGGTGCCGCCGTGGGGTCGATGCCCATTTCCTCGGCGGCCTTCAGTTCCTGTGCCTGAAGCATGGCGCGCGTAGTGCGTGTACCGTGTTTGGCAAAATGACGGATGGCCCCTTTGATGGTGAAGCCTTCCTTATGCAGCAGGGTCTGGATGACACGCAGATGCTCCACATCGTCCGGGCGGTAATAGCGCCTTCCGCCGCGCCGCTTCACCGGCTGGATATGCTTGAACTTGGTCTCCCAGAAGCGCAGCACATGCTGCGGCACATCCAGCGCGCTGGAAACCTCGCTAATGGTTTTAAAGGCGCTGTCCGCTTTCGGCTCGCCCGGGTTTTCATCTCGTTTAGACAGCCGGGCCGCCATGCGGGGCCATTAAGCGGCGGAAGTGGCTTTGCGCTTTGCCTTCGCGCCAGCCAGATGCTTGTTGATGTCTTCCTTCAGCAGGTTGGACGGGCGGAAGGAAAGCACGCGGCGCGGAGTGATCGGCACTTCCACACCCGTTTTGGGGTTGCGGCCGATGCGCTGCTTTTTCTGACGGACGGTGAACGTGCCGAAAGAGGAGATTTTCACGGCGGTGCCGCCTTCCAGCGCTTGCACAACATGCTCCAGTACATCGTCCACCAGGTCGCCGGATTCGGCGAGGGAAAGGCCGATTTCGCGGTAAACGGCTTCACTCAGGGCAGCGCGGGTGAGGGTGTCGTTTTTTTCGGTAACGGTTTGTTTTGTGGTCATAACACTACACTCTCTCGAATCGTTCTAAACATCGTTAATTCAATTACCATCTTATAATGCAGGAACCCCACGTCAGTCCAGCCCCAATTGCGAGCATGGCCACCAAATCCCCTTTGATAAAACGGCCTTTTCGGGCTGCATGATGCAGCGCCAGAGGAATGGAGGCCGCGGAGGTATTGGCATGTTGATCAAGGGTCATCAGCACCATATCCGATGATACACCCAATTTATCACCGATGGCATCTAAAATCCGTTTGTTTGCTTGATGGGGTACCAGCCATTTCAGCTCTTCCTGGCGGATTCCGGTCTGTTCCAGCGTTTCAGAAAGCGCATCGGTCATTTTCTGCACCGCATGGCGAAACACTTCCTTGCCCTGCATCAGCAATGTGCCCGTGCTTTGTGTGCGGCTAAGGCCGCCGGTGGTCATCAGGATATCGCGCTGCCGTCCGTCCGCATGAATGCTGATGCCGAGAATACCGTCTTCCCCCGTGGCCGGGCCAAGCACCGCCGCGCCCGCGCCATCGCCGAACAACACGCAGGTGCCTCGGTCGTTCCAGTCCACCACGCGGCTGAAGGTTTCCGCGCCGATCACCAGCACATGGCGGTAAACCCCGGCGCGAATACCCGTTTCCGCCACCGAAAGCGCATAGATGAATCCGCTGCATGCTGCGTGGATATCAAATGCGGGGCAGTTATGGGTCATGCCGAGTTTACGCTGCACGCTCACCGCCGTGGAAGGCATCGTGTCGTCCGGCGTGGCGGTAGCGACAATGATCAGGTCGATCTGTTCCGGTTTGAGGCCGGATGCTTCAATCGCCTCGCGCGCGGCATCGGCCGCAAGGTCGGACGTCACCTGGCCGGGGCTGGCAATGTGCCGTGCCTTAATGCCCGTGCGCTCCGTGATCCATTCATCCGATGTGTTCAGCGAGGCTGGCAGCTCGGCGTTGGTCACGCGTGTTTCCGGCAGGCGCGCGCCCAGCCCGAGGATTGCGGCGCGTGAGGTTATGGCGTTCATTGCGCGGCATGCTCCAGCAGCGGGGCGCTGTTGCGATAAAAGCTTTCCAGCTCCGCGATAATCTGCTGGTTGATGCGTCCGGCCACCGCGCCGCGTGCAACGGCAATGGCGTTGGCAAAACCTTCTGCGTCCGCGCTGCCGTGGCTTTTGATGACGATCCCGTTCAGGCCCACCAGCATGCCGCCATTATAAAGGCTCGGGTTGAAGCGCTGCCGCACGCGCTTGAGCGCCCGCAGCGACAGCACCGCGCCAATGCGCGAGATGATGCCGTTCTTCAGTTCGCGCTTCAATTCGCCGCTCACGAATTTGGCAACGCCCTCTGCCACTTTCAGCGCCACATTGCCGGTGAACCCGTCGGTCACCACCACCTGCACCGTGCCGCGGCTCAAATCAACACCTTCCACAAACCCGTGATAATGCGCGGCGATGCCGGACTGGCGGATCATGTCCGCCGCTTCGCGCAGATAGGCATGGCCTTTGGCCTCTTCATGGCCGATGTTCAAAATGCCGACCTTCGCCTGTTTCCCGCCAAGCGCCGCGCGGTAAAAAGCCGCGCCCATCACGGCGAACTGAAACAGGTTTTCCGCCGTGCATTCCAGATTGGCACCCATGTCCAGCATCACCACCGGCCCCGTCTGGCTGGGCATGATGGCGCTGATGGCCGGGCGGTCCACGCCGGGCAGGGTGCGCAGCACGAATTTGCTGATGGCCATGAGCGCACCTGTATTGCCACCGGAAATCACCGCATGCGCGTTGCCGTCCAGCACGTCGTTGATGGCCATGCGCATGCTGGTTTTGGTGCCACGGCGCAGCGCGTTGGAGGGCTTGTCATCCGGGGCGACCTTCTCATCCGTATGAATCACCTCAATGCGGCCCATCAGGTCGGTATGGTCGGTCAGCAGGGAATGAATAGCCGTTTCATCGCCAAACAGGCGGAAATCAACTTCGGGAAAACGTTTGATAGCCTGGATGACCCCTGCCACGACCACGGCAGGTGCGCTGTCGCCGCCCATAGCATCCAGCGCGATGACAATCCTGTCGGCAACAGGGCTGTCAGCGTTGGGCCTTCCGGCGGATGAGTCCCCAGGGAGTGGACGAGGCACGGCGGAGCCTATGGTTTATTAGGCGGTGGCTTCTTGCTTTTCGGTCATCACGCGGCGGCCTTTATAATAGCCGTCCAGAGACACATGATGCGGCAGTTTCAGTTCGCCGGTGGTGGGATCTTCCACCACATTGATCGGCTTCAGGGCATGGTGCGAACGGCGCATGTTGCGCTTGGATTTCGACGTTTTTCTCTTTGGAACAGCCATGGGTTCCTCCTTACTAGTATGGGCTTAAGGCATGGGGCCGCCATGCCGGAATTTCGGCAGAAGCATGCACATAACGAAAGCATCCCCCCGCGTCAAGCAAGGATTTATGAATTTTACCGTCCCTCTCACCCCTTTCCGGCAATGGATAAGGGGGTTTTTGTCGCGACAGGGGCAATCAGCCTCGGCCGAGCTCCCTCTCCCCTTGTGGGAGAGTGCCGGGGTGGGGGGGGGTATCTCTGGCAAAAACAACAAAATCATGCGGTTGCCTCCTCCACCCGCCGCGCAAACACGAGCACCCGCACCTCGCGTGCCCCTGCCTTGCGCAAAGCCTTGGCGCAGGCATGCAGGGTGGCCCCCGTAGTCATCACATCGTCGATCAGCAGCACGCATTGGCCTGAAAGGGGCATTTTCCCCACGGAAAACGCCCCGGAAACATTCTTTTTCCGCGCATTCCGGCTCAAACCGGCCTGCGGCGCGGTGGCGCGGGTGCGCAGCAGCACCTCCTGATGCATCGAAACACCGCTTTTCCTGGCGATGATTTCCCCCAGCAGGGCGGACTGGTTGAACATCCGCTGCCGCAGGCGGGAAGGGTGCAGCGGCACCGGCACCAGCATATCCGCCCCGGCGAGCATGTCCTGTCCGTGCCGCAGCATCCATTCGGCCAGAAGCGGCGCCAGATGCACGCTGTCGGCATATTTCAGGCGCGTCACCAGCCCCTGGCTGGCCTCGTCATACAAACAGGCGGCCATGGCGGCGTCAAACGCGGGTGGCTCCGCCAGGCAGGCGCCGCATTCGCTCCCATCGTTCGCCCCGGGGCCGAGCGGCACCCCGCAATGCCCGCAGCGTGGGCGGCCGATGAAATTCAGCTTGCCGAAACAGGTGGCGCACACGGCCGGGTGGTGCGTCACCGGCTCGCGGCACATCAGGCAATGCGGCGGCGCGATGGAAGCCAGCACGGCATCCTTGAAGCCCCTGGTCAGTTGTGTGATGCGTTGCTTGGCGGTATGCAGCATGGATGGAATCTATCTTCAATTCATCCCTCTGGCAAAAGCGCAAAGCGCGAGCCCTGCCCAAAGCGAGGGAACATCAGTTTCTGCTGGAACTAGCCGCCACCCGCATGGCCGAGCGCCTGGGCGACATCCAGCGCGAATTCGCCCTGGCGGCCGATATCGGCTGCCACCATGCCCCGCAGGCAGCCATCTTCCGGCAGGCAACCAACGTGAAACGCTGGGTCGGCGTCGAAGGTCTCCCCGAAGCCATACCCCTCATCCGCTATGGTGAAACCATCACTGCCGAAATGGAATATCTGCCCTTCGCACCCGAATCGCTCGATGCCGCCCTGAGCCTTCTCTCGCTCCAGTCCGTCAGCGATGTGCCGGGCGTGCTGGCCCAATGTCACCGAGCCCTCAGGCCCGACGGCTGGCTCTGCATGATGCTCATCGGCGGCGATTCGCTGATGGAGCTCCGCCACAGCCTGATGGAAGCCGAACTGGAACTGACCGGCGGCGTCAGCCCGCGTGTGATGCCCATGATGGACGTGCGCAGCGCCGGCATGCTGCTTCAGCGCGCGGGTTTCAACCTGCCGGTGGTGGACAGCGAAACCCTCACGCTCACCTACCCAAACATGCTGGCCCTGCTGCGCGAGCTGCAAGGCATGGCCGCCACCAACATCACCGCGGGTCAGCGCAAATCCATCCCGCCACGCGCCCTTTTCGCCCGCGCGGCAGAGATCTACCACAGCCTCTTCGCCCTGCCGGACGGCCGCATACCCGTCACGCTGGAACTCATCACCCTCGCAGGCTGGAAACCCCACAGCAGCCAACCCAAACCCGCTGCACGCGGCAGCGCCAAAGCCTCCCTCACCGAGGCCCTGCAATAATTAAGCAATTGTAAATGCTTGGCTGCCATAACAGGGCAGTTTTATGTGAATGAGGTAGGGCATGGCGACGAAAAAACCGGCAACCGGCAAAAAAACCACCAGCAAAAAATCCGCCAAACCATCGGCTGCCAAAAAGCCCGCCAAGGCAACGCCCTCTAAAAAATCCGTCACCAAACCCGCCGCGTCCAAAACGGCAAAAACCAAAACCGCTGTCAAAACGGTGAAGCCAAAACCGGCGGCACCCAAAGCAAAAAAACCAAAAGCCATCATCCCACCCGTCACCATTCCGGTTCCGTCCATTTCAAAACCGGTGCATGTCACGCCTGCTGCCGAACCAGCCCCACGTTGGACACCGCCGCTGGCATCCTCACCCATTCCCGCGGTTAGGGCGCCGGTTGTCAAAGCGGTGGAAGAGGGCATCTCCTATCTCGACATCGTGCAAGAATCATATTCGCATGTTTTTCAGCAGTTCCATCGCGCCATTCGACCGCTGGCATTTTATTTCATCTGCTCACTGATTCTTTTCTTCATCGGTGATGGACGTTTACAAGCCATTCCAACACAGCTTACCGCATTGGACGGCCTGCTGTTACTCGGTTATATTTTCATGGGGTTCGTCGTCAATATCCACTGGAAGCGGTGGCTCTTGTGCGGGGATGAGCGTTTGTTCCATGGAACAACCTACATGCGAGTTTTGGGGGCGGCGCTTTGGTGGTTTTTCTGGACCCTGCTGATCGATATCGTAATTTCAGTTGTCATTGTTGGATTGACAATACCGGTCCTGGTGGTGTGGGCGCATTCGCATAACTGGATGCGTGACGAAGTGACCGCCGCCAGCACGGCCATATCAGGGCCCATTACATTGATAATTTTAGCCATTTCTTCTGTCTGGCTGATACGCACATTGTTGCTGCTCACCTCCGTGACGGTTGGTGATTCCTGGTCAATCAAGCGCATTTGGAGGATGACCAAAGGCCATTACTGGCGCATCTTGTTGAGTGCATTGGTGGTGTATGCGCCGCTTCTCATCGTTGGAATTCTATTTACCGCCATGTTTATGGCAGCATTAAAAACGGCTGAACCCTTGCATATGCTGCTTCTGGTCATCTGTACAAGCCTGATCCAGGGCACACTTGCCTTCATCGGCATCGGCTACGCCGCCATCCTCTACCGCGAACTCAAAAAGGAATACGAAAGGAAAACCGCATGAGTTTCAGCTACATCGAACTGGTCAAGCATTCCTTCACGGATCTGTGGAGGGAGCCTAAAAAACTGATCAAGCCCGTGCTGCTGATGATCGGCGGGTTTATCCTGATGATGCTCATCATGGGCATTACGTTTGCAGCCGTGTCCCAAACCGGCAGCATGGGGTTGGTCGGCGGTCTGGCGGCCTTTCTCGGCGGCCTCGGCATCGCGCTGGTGGTCATGGAAATATTCGTCTACTGGCAGCGGTGGATATTGCTGGGCGACAGCGGCGTGCCAAGCATAAAGTTGTCCGCCAAGTTTCTCGTTATCGCCTTTCTGTTCGGCCTGGGTGCGGGCGTTCTCTTTGCTATTCCCGCTACCATCCTGACCTTTTTAGGGCTTCATCCACTGGTGATGGCATTGGTGCTCGGCATTCCCATTGGCTATGTCATGTTGCGCTTCGCGCCGGGCTTCACCGCAATCTCCATTGGCGATCCCTTTTCCCTCAGGGAATCCTGGGACATGACCCAGGGGCACGCGCTGCGTATGTTCGGCGCTTCCATCCTGATGGCCATTCCATTTTTGATTATTGGCGCTGTGCTCGGTATGTTTGAGGGCGGAAGTGAAACGGGCTCGCCCGGCATTATTTCCAGCCTCATTCAGTTTGCTTTGTCCATCGTTCAGATTTTGGTCAATGCCGGCTTCTGGGCGCATATCTACCGCGAACTGAAAAACACCCCCCACGCCTAGGACCCACCATGCCCACCATCGCCATGCTGCCCATCCTTAAACAATCGACGGCATGGCTGATGGAGCGGTGGAAGCGCCTGCTGTTGGTGAGCCTGTTGGCCAGCATCGCCTTCACGGCCATCTCGCGCCTGGTGGCATTTGCCTTCTCGCCCATGTGGAAGGTGGGCTCCATCATCACCCAGGGTGACATGATCCTCATGCTCACCGCCCAGCTGGTGCTGCCCGTCATCCTCATTAAATCCGTCCTGGCGGTTTACTGGTTCCGTTATGTATTGCGGGATGAAGCGGGCAGGCCGCCGATGAAGCTCATCGCACGCATGTTCGGCTACAGCGTGCTGGTTACCATCGTTTTGCTGCTGCTTTGCGGCGCCATTACCCTGGCGATTGGCACCCCGCTTTATGTGCTCACCTTCGGCATGGAACATGGCCTGGCAGCGGAAGCCACTTATATAGGCGGCAAAGTCGGCGCGGTGATATGCGCCCTGCTGCTCTTCCGCCTCATCTGGCTCTTTCCCGCCATCGCCCTCGGCGAGCCCTTCAGCTTCAAAACCGCCTGGCGCATCGGGCGGGAACATTTCCTCGGCAGCCTCGGTTGCGTGCTGCTCGCCGCCGTGCCCTTCCTGCTGCTGCTCTGGGGCGTCAACACCCTCTCCATGAGCATGATGGATAACCTCTATGCCATCCTGATGCTGCAGATGCTGGTCATCTTCATCGTCTGCATCGCCCATGCCTATGTGCTGAGCTTCATCGGTCATGCATACCGTAGCTTGAGAAGCCGACAATGATTTTCTATAACGAGTTGCTTGTACAGCTAAGAGAAATGCTTCAGCTTTTTCGTGAGCCATTAATATGGCGATTCAACGAGAATGTAGAAAAGGGCCTTTTCAAAAATAATAATTATAGAAATATGATGCTGAGAGTTCGTTTCTCGGCACTAGCATTTTGTTTTGCTGTAATTATTTTAATAAAAACAGGCCCACCTCATTTGGTGGAAGTATTCGTTTTTATTTTTACATGTTTTGCGCTGCTTAAAGCTCAAAAAGATTTTCTATTCAAAAAAATAGAAGGCGGTTATCCTTCTGCCAGACACTTTGTTCTCTATGTATACAAGCAAAGCCTGTTTGTTGGAGTTATGGTGTTAGCGCCATATTTTCTACTGGTGGGAGAATATCCTTATGCAGATACGATCCATTCTACATTAGGGCTTACAAAGATTTTCAACCAAAAAGAGTATTCGCTAAAAGAAATGGATGTTTATAGTTTGGCTATACCTATTCAGTGTGTCATGGGGCTAATAGGTGCGCGTCTGCTACTTATAGTGCCTGCCGCAGCCATGAATATAAATATGACATTTTCAGAATCATGGGTGCGCTCAAGGCCTTTTCATGCTGCCATTTGGGTAGTGTTGCTTGTTTTATGTTTAGTGACTTGGGCATTTAAATCGCTGCTTTTATTACCATATGGTGGGCATTTACAGCCGACGGAACATGTATATGGCGCGAAAATGTTCCTCACATATTTGATGGAAGCTGCATTGCTGGCATCATTTCAATCAGGTCTGTTCAAGAAACTCTGTCCAGAACTGGTAGAGCAAGCCGCTGCCCAAGCACAGGCAGAAGCGGCGCATCCGCCGGCGGCATAGGCAACTCCGCCAGCGCTTCCACCGGTAGCCATTGCAGGGCCGTGTGCCACAGCGCCTGCGGCTCTTCCTTCCATCGGCAGCAAAGGAAAGTCGGCATCAATAAGTGAAACGTCTCATAGCTGTGCGAGATGAATTGCAGCGGCTGCAAATCCTCCGCACACACCTCAATCGCCAGCTCTTCCTTCAACTCACGAATCAGCGCTGCCTCAGGGCTTTCACCAGCCTCTAGCTTGCCGCCGGGGAATTCCCACAAACCCGCCATCGCCTTGCCCTCAGGCCGTTGCGCCACCAGCACATGCCCATCAACCCGCATCAGCACGGCGGCAGAAACGATGACAAGCTTTGAGGTCATGGCGCGGCTCCTTCCGTGCGGATGCTACGGCACAATCATCGTGCCCACGCCATGCTGCGTGAAAATCTCCACCAGCACCACGTGCGGAATGCGCCCGTCAAGGATATGCGCCGCCTGGCTGCCCTTGGCGATGGCTTCCATGCAGGTTTCGAGCTTCGGGATCATCCCGCCCGTGGCCACGCCTTCGGCAATCAGCGCCTTGGCTTCCTTCACCGTCAGCTTGCTGATGAGCTGCTTGTGTTGGTCTAGCACGCCGGGAACATCGGTCAGCATCATCAATTTGCTGGCCTTCAGCGCGCCCGCAATCGCGCCCGCCGCCGTGTCGGCATTCACGTTATACGTTTGTCCGTCCTTGCCGAAGCCGATCGGCGCAATCACCGGGATCGTGTCTCCGCCGGAGAACATCTCAAGCACTCCCGGGTTGATTTTCGCAGGCTCCCCTACGAAGCCGAGGTCCAGCACCTGCTCGATATGCGAATCCGGGTCCTTCTTCGTACGGCGGAGCTTCTCCGCCACGATCAGGTTGCCGTCCTTGCCGGAAAGCCCCACCGCCTTGCCGCCCACATTATGAATGGCCGCGACGATGGATTTGTTGATGGAGCCGCACAGCACCATCTCCACAATGTCCACCGTCTCGCGGTCCGTCACCCGCAGCCCGTCTACAAACGAACTCTGGATGCGGAGCCGCTCCAGCATCTGGCCGATCTGCGGACCGCCGCCATGCACCACCACGGGGTCGATGCCGACCTGCTTCAGCAGCACTACGTCGCGGGCGAAGCCTTTGGCCACTTCCTCGTCGCCCATCGCATTGCCGCCATACTTGATGACGAAGGTCTCTTCGGCGAATTCGCGCATATAGGGCAGGGCTTCGATCAGCGTCTCGGCCACGTCCTGCACGTCTTCCGGCAGCAGGTGGGATGCCACTACGTCTTTCTTGCTCATGACTAACCTCGTGCGATCAGGGCGGCCAGGCTGGCGCGCAATTGGGGGATGCCGTCACCATCGCGGCTGCTGGTGAGGATGGGGTTGGGCATGGCCGCGCTATGTTTCTTAAGCGACATCTGCACGGCTTCAATCACGGCGGCTCGCTCGCTTTTCTTCAGCTCGTCGCCTTTGGTCAGCACCACCTGGTAGGGCACGGCCAGGTCGTCGAGAAAATCCATCAGCTCCTTGTCATTGGGCTTCACGCCATGACGGCTGTCGAGCAGCAGCAGGCTGCGCCCCAGCACCGCGCGGCCGCGCAGATAATCCACGATCAGCCGCTGCCATTGTTTGCCTTCCTTTTTGCTGGCCTTATGGAAGCCGTAACCCGGCACGTCGACGAGGAAGAGTTTCTGCGCCAGGTCGTAGAAATGCAGCATCTTGGTGCAGCCGGGCGTGGAAGAGGTGCGCGCCAGGCTGTTGCGCCCTGTCAGGGCGTTCAGCAGCGAGGATTTTCCCACGTTGGAACGGCCAATAAAGGCAATTTCCGGCAGGCTCTGCGGCGGCAGAAATTCCACGCTGGGTGCGGCGGTGAAATGCTCGCACTGCCCGGCAAACAGCACGCGCCCCCGTTCTTCCCACGCGGCCCAGTCATCGGCTGGAAGAACGGAGGGCTCGGTCATCAATGCGCGCCTTTTTTATGCTTTTTGTGCTTTGGCTTAGCGGGAGAGATCACTTCCTGCTCCGGCTGTTTCTTGTGCTTCCGGTGGTGCCCATGACGGCGCATGATGATGGCCTGCTGCAGGATGGAAAGCGTGTTGCTCCAGCTCCAGTAAATCACCAGACCGGCGGCGAAATGCGCGAAGATTGCCAGGAACATCAGCGGGAAGAATTTCATGATCTTCGCCTGTACCGGGTCGTTCGGCGCGGGTTGCAGACGCTGCTGGATGAACATGGTCGTGGCCATGATGATGGGCCATGCGCCGATCATCAGCGCCGCTGGCGGGTTCCAGGGAATCAGCCCGAACAGGTTAAACACCGTCGTCGGGTCCGGCGCGGAAAGATCATGAATCCATCCGAAAAACGGTGCGTGCCGCATCTCGATGCTCACCGTCAGCACTTTATAGAGCGCAAAGAAAATCGGAATCTGCAGCAGAATGGGCAGGCACCCTGCCATGGGGTTGACCTTCTCACGCTGATAAAGCGCCATCATTTCCTGGTTCAGCTTCAGCTTGTCATCGGCGTATTTCTCGCGCAGCTCGGCCATTTTAGGCTGAATCTCGCGCATATGCGCCAGCGACTTGTAGGATTTGTTGGCCAGCGGAAACACCAGCGTGCGGATCACCACCGTCAGCAGCAGAATGGAAATGCCGAAATTGCCGACCTTGCTGTAAATATACTGCAGGAACTGGAAAATCGGCTTGGTGAGGAAATAAAGCCGGCCGAAATCCACCGCGCGGTCGAACAGGGGAATCTGCAGCGCCTGTGTATAGCGGTCCAGCAGCTTCACTTCCTTGGCGCCTGCATAGAAATGCACCACCGTGTCCTGCTTCTCACCGGGCTTGAGCGAGACCGGTGCTTCCGTAAGGTCAAGCTGGAAGCGCGGCGCATCAACGCCATTGGTGCCAGGGCGTGTATAATGGCGCGTGGTGGCGTTGAAGCCTTCATCCTGCGCGGGGATGACGGCCGTCACCCAGTATTTATCGCCCATCGCGGCCCAGCCGCTGCCCTTGTGCTCGCCGCTGCTGGGCGTGCTTTGCCAGGTGATCGGGTCTTTTTCATCCACCAGGCTGTGATAGGTGATTTCATCCAGCGTGCCGTTGAACACACCGAGCACGCCCTCGTGGGAGGCGTAATTGCTTTTGTCCTTCATGTCGCGGTAGCGGTTCACCAGGGCATAAGGGGTGAGTTCCGCTGCGGTCTGGCCTGCATTTTCCACACGGCGCGTAATGGTGAACATGTAGTTCTCATCCACTTCCACCCGCACGGAAAAAATCGCGCCCTCGGGGCTTTTCCAACTGAGCGTGACGGGGGTTTTTGGGCTCAGCACCTCGCCATCGGCCTGCCAGGCGGCATCCGCGCCCGGCGTGGTGATGCCCTTTCCGTTCAGCCAGCCAAATTCGGCGAAATAGGGCTCAGCCGTATTGCTGGGGGAAAGCAGCACCACTTCCGGGCTGTCCGGCGCAAGTGTCTGGCGGTAATCCACCAGGGTAAGGTCGTCAAAGCGCAGCCCTTTGCCCGTGGCGGCAAAGGAGCCGTGCAGGCGACCATTATCAATATGAATACGCGTGCCTTTGAGGGATTCGTCCCGCGTCATGATGGGCGCTGGCGCCTGGGGGGCGGGTTCGCCATGGGCGATGGGTTGCCCGTCGGCCAGTTGTGCCGTGCTGGTGAGGGCTGGCGCGGGCTGCGGCTTGGCAGGGGGATAGAAATAATTCCATGCGCATATCAGCAGCATCGACAGCACGAGCGCGATCACCATATTTTTAAGGTCGGGGCCCTGGTGGGGGGTATGTAGCGGCATGGTCAATCCCTTGCGGTGGTCGTATCAGCTGGCGGAGGCACCGGGTCCAGCCCGCTGCCGCCGCCTAAAAAACGGATGGGGTGGCAGCGCAGCAGCCGTTTCAGCGTCAACCAGCCCCCACGAACGGCGCCATGTGTTTCAATGGCCTCGATTCCGTAATGCGAGCAGGTCGGCAAAAAGCGGCAGGTGCGCCCAACCCAGGGCGACAGGGTATATTGGTAGATGCGGATAATGGCAATCATTACCCGCGCGGCCAAGGTCCTATGTTTCATCGGCGGGTGTTTCCCTGGAGGCCGTTCCGCGCGCAAGTTTTTTCAAAAGATAGCGTAAATCCTCGGCATATTGCCCGCTTTCGGCCTCCAGCGCGCCCGTTTTGGGAATCAGCACCAGCTTCACCGCATGGTTTCCCAGCCATGCCTGCCAGCGCGGTTCGGCAAGGGTGGCATCCAGCACCGCCCGCCATTTGCGTTTGATGCGGTTGCGCTCCACCGCGCCGCCATGCTTGCCGCTCACCGTCAGCCCGATATGGAGGGAAGGGGTCGGCGAAGGAGCAGCCACGCATTGCAGCTGCAGCAGCTTGGTATGCAGCTTCAGCCCTTCCGCCTGCACCTGCAGGAAGGCCGGACGCGGAGTGAGGCTTTGCCATAAGCGCGGCATGACGAATCCAGATGAATGTTAATTACAGCGTAGCTATACAGCCGTGAGCGCGCTGCGTACAGCGCTGCTCCATTGCAGCATCGTCAGCACTAGGCAAATCCCGGGCCCCACAGCCGTGAGCGCGGCGCGCACGCCGCTGCTCCATTGCGAACATCGTGAGCAGGGAGCAAAACAAAAAAAGAGGCCGGACCTTGCGGCCCGGCCAGAAGTATAAACAGGGAGGCTTCACATCCAAGAGAAAGGTTGTAATCGCTCGTGGATGGAATATGACCGTTATAGCTATGCGGAATTTGGATTGCAAACCCTTTATTAACACATGAGCCATGCCTTGATTGCATAACTATGGGGGGTTTTGTCACAAAACTTTTGCATTCAATCCGGCGATAGATAGAAAAATCAACCAGGTAGTTAAAGCGACACGGTGCGGTCATGTCACCCCGCTTATTGTCATCCGGCATTTTGCTTAAAAAGCCGCTGCCCAAGCGGGCCAGTATAAAAAGAACGTGTGAAGGGCGCTGCCTGTCATCTAATTGTAAAGAAGCCTTAAGATAATAAGGGTAGGTTTTAATAAATATCCCGGGGATGATTCAATGACCGACGCGCACAACGAAGCCAGTGCCACCGCCACGCCGGAAACCCGCGCCGTCATTGATTTCACCACGCTTGCCGAAGAGCTGAAGACGCTTCCCCCCGCCGAGCTTCCCGCCTATGCCCGCAAGGTTCGCGGCAGCATGTTCTCACCAAGCCAGCTGGGTGACGATGCCGCCCGCACGCACACGTTAGTGGCGCTTTCTATCGGCATGCTGGCCGATGTGCCGGATGCATTTGAAAAAGATTATGATTATACCCCGATTAAAACGGCCATGGTTCAGTCATTGGAAGCCAGCGAGGCGCTGACCTCCGGGCTGGTGGACGTTGCCCTCCAGATGGAGGCGAACCCTCTCCCCGATGAAACTCCCGAACCGGAGTCCGACAAGGGTGAAACTTTCGACAATGCCGGTGAAAAGCTCGACGAACTGCGCGAAGGCCTGACCGGCCGCTTGCAGAACCTGATTCACAAGGCCCGCGGCCTGGCTATGTGGGTGGTGGAGAAAATTTCCGGCACGGTAAAAAACATGCGCGAACTGGTAGAGCATCGCCTGCTCCGCAAACCGGCCCCCGTGGAGGAGGCCCATGCCGAGGAGCCCAAGGCTTCCGCCCAGCCCGCTTCAATCGAGACGGTCATTACCGAAACCAGGACCGTTTCTGATGCGAAACCCTCCAAAGAAACCGAATCCACCCTGGTTAAAAGCCTGGCCGATCATGTTACCGGCCGTCTCACGCATGAGCAGGTGGACAATGCGCACAATATGGGCCTCATCATGACGGCGGAAAAGGCCGTGAACATGCTGCTGGCGCTGGATGCCCAGGCCCAGGCGCTCGGCATGCAGGAAACACGCGATTACGTCGCCGGTAAAGCCAAGGAAGTGAATATCGGCCCGATGTTCGAAGAGGCCCGCAACGCCGCCGACAAACAGATCACCGGCCTTCCGGGTGTTCAGCCCACACAAGAGCCGACCATCCACTAAAAATACTCAGCAGCCGTGAGCGCGGCGCGCACGCCGCTGTTTCATTGCGAAGCTTTGCTGCGCAGGAAACAACATATTACTTACTCTTCGCCTCGAACACCCCATCCCAACCCTTGCCCGGCCCCTTGGCGCGATAAGCGGCGATGCGCTCGGCATAAAGCTCCACCAGCCCATCCAGCTTCAGCCCCAACGCCTCCATCATGCGCGCGCTGTTATGCAGCCAGTGCTCGGCATCGTTCCAGTCCTGACGGCGATAGGAGGCCAGCATGCCGTCCCAGGCGTTTTTCAGCTGGATGAAACCATTATCCTCCGCCAGCGTTTCCTCGCCCAGCAGCGCATGAATCATCACCGGCTTGGTCTTGCCCTTCACCTTGATGAGATCCAGCTCAATCGTCGCCATCATCGGCGCACGGCTGCGGGTGGATTCGCCGATCACAATATCCACGCCATAGGTCTTGCTCTGGCCTTCCAGGCGGGAGGCAAGGTTCACCTCATCCCCCAGCACCGAATAGTCGAACCGCTGGTCCGACCCCATATTGCCCACGCACATCTCGCCGGAATTGATGCCAAGCCCGATGGCCACCGGGATCGGCTTCTTGCCCTCGGCCTCGAATTCCCCGCGCACGGTCGCATCCAGTTCCTGGCAGGCCTTCACCATCGCCAGCGCGCTGCGGCAGGCGTGCACCGCGTGTTTTTCATCGTCCAGCGGCGCGTTCCAGAAGGCCATGATGCAGTCGCCGATATATTTATCGATCGTGCCGCGTCGCTCCAGGATCACCTTTGTCATCGGCGTCAGAAAGCGGTTGATGAAACGCGTCAGCCCGCTGGCGTCGAATTGTTCCGAAATGGTCGTAAACCCGCGTATATCGCAAAACAGCACGCTCATGTCGCGCATCTCGCCGCCCAGCGTCAGCTTGTCCGGGTTCTTTGCAAGTTCTTCCACCAGGGCAGGGGACATGTAATGCGAAAACGCGCTCCGCACCTGCGCCTTTTCCTTCTCGGTCGCCATGAAGCGCACCAGCGTGGCGGCGATATAGATCATGGTGATCGTCACGCACGGATACACCACATCCACCAGCATTCCCTTGCTGTCGAACGCCCACATGCCAAACCCGATCGTCCCGCCCAGAAACACCGCCAGCATCACCAGCCCGCCCTTGGCGCCCAGCCTCAGACACACGGCGATGAGTAAAAGACCGATCACCAGCGTCAGCAGCGTTTCCGCGCCTTCCATCCAGTCCGGCCGTTCCAGATAATGGCCGAGCAATATCTGCTCCATGCCCTGCACATGCACTTCCACCCCCGGCATCACCGGGTTAAGCGGCGTGGCCCGCAAATCCTTCAGCCCGGCAGCGCTGGTGCCCACCACCACAATGGCGCCTTCCAGGGTTTCATTTTTATAGCCCGGCTGCAGCACCTGCCATGCGGGGATGTAGCGGGCAGGGTCATGCCGCGAATAATGGATCCAGAGCCTGCCTTCGCCATCCACCGGCACCTTGAGCTCGCCGATCTTTACATCCGTCATCCCGCCGCCTTCGGCCGTTTTGACCAGATAAGTGGAGGCTCCCTGCGCCACGCGCAGCAACTCGGCCGAAAGGGTGGGGTAGAGTTTGCCGTTCAGCTGCAGCACCAGTGGCACCTTGCGGATCATCCCGTCCGCATCCACCGTGGCATTAAGCGCGCCGTTGCCCTTGGCGGATTTTTCGATAGGCGCCAGGCTATTGACGCTACTGGTAAATCCACTGGCAAGCGCCCTCGGGTCAGGCCCGATAAAAGAAATGCCCGCCTTGCCCTGCGGCTTTGGCGTAATGCCACCTTGCGTCAGCACAAAGCCGCTCACCACCGGCGCATCGGCAATAGCCTTGCCCAGCAGAGCATCATGGTCCGGCAGGTTTTTCAGCGTATCCGCAAGGTTGGCGGCGCCTTCCTTTTCCCATAATGCCGCCATGTGGCTGGGGGAGGTCCTGTCCGGCTCGGAAAACACGATATCGAACCCGATGGCCGCCACGCCGAGTTCGGTGAGCCGCTGCACCATCTCCGCCACCTGGGTGCGCGGCCATGGCCATTGGCCAAGGCGGCCAAGGCTTTCATCGTCGATATCGATCACGTTGATCGGCATGGGCTGGTATTCACGCGGCATGGCCATCTGGTAGGCGTCAAAGCCTTTGAGCTTCACCGTTTCCATAAAGGGCGGCTGCCACACGCGCAGCCCGATGGCGAGCATCAGCATCAGCAGGGGGATAGCCCAGGGCAGCCATTGCTTTTTCATCCGCTACTCCCAGCGCACGATGAATTGATAGGGAGAATTTTGCCCGCCGGCGGTAATGGTATTGCGCCCCGGTTTCAGCGCCGCCTTGTAATCCGGCTGGCCAAGGCCGATGCCCGTGCCGTTCACCAGCGTGCCGCAGGCCGAGCCGCGATCGACCACCAGCAGCCCTTCATTTGTTTTTTGAATGGCGAAATGATTGCGCGAAAGCAAAAGCGGGTTGGCCCCGGGGATCATCACGTCGTTCCAGTCCAGGGGGTTATCGGCTTCCCCCGGCGGAATGCCACCCACGCGGAAGGGGAAGCTTTTGATGGCAAGGCCGTCTTTAGGAACGACCTTTTCCATTTCCGCCGTGGCGGGCAGGAAGCTGAGCTGTTTCATCTCCGGCTGGCGGGTTTCGCCCGGGGCCAGCACACGCATCTGGTGATATTTGGCGATGGCGTTGCCAAGCTTGCCGTTGGTCTCGCGCAGCCGTTCGCTGAGGGCGCGCAGTAAAATGGTGAATTCCTGCGGCAACTGGCCGAGGATGCTGATCAGCGCCTCCGCCGTCACCACCCTGAGCTGGCACGCCGTCTTCGCCACGGCCGAGGCCGAGCGGACCTGGCCATCGATCAGCCCCATTTCCCCAAAAATCTGCCCTTTTCCAAGGGTGGCCAGCAGCACGTTGCCATTGGGGGTTGGGCTGAAAATCTCCACTTCGCCTTCTTCAATGATATAGGCCGTCTGGCTGGTCTCGCCCTGACGAAAAATGATCTGCCCGGGAATGGTGGATGTAAGCTGCATGGATAAACCTCTGATAACCCATGCGCATTAGAGGGCAGAACCCTTAAGAAAGTTTTTATGGGACCTCCCCATCAAAAAACTTGTATCAGGCTGGCTTGTAACCCTAAAAACAGGACCTATATAGCTCTCAAAGCGGGTGACGAACCACCAGCGCGTGGCGCCCCGGCTGTCAGAAAGGAAAGAAATATGAGCAAAGTCATTGGTATTGACCTTGGTACCACCAATTCCTGCGTGGCCATTATGGAAGGCGGCAAACCCCGCGTGATCGAGAATAACGAGGGCGTGCGCACCACGCCGTCCATCGTGGCCTTCACCGGCGATAACGAACGCCTGGTCGGCCATCCCGCCAAGCGCCAGGCCGTCACCAACCCGGAAAACACCCTCTACGCCATCAAGCGCCTCGTCGGCCGCCGTTTCGACGACCCCATGGTGAAAAAGGACAAGGACCTCGTCCCCTATAAAATCAAAAAAGCCGACAATGGCGACGCCTGGGTGGAAGCCCGTGGCGAAATGTACTCCCCAAGCCAGGTTTCGGCTTTCATCCTTATGAAGATGAAAGAAACGGCTGAAAGCTTCCTGGGCGAGAAAGTCACTCAGGCGGTCATCACCGTTCCGGCTTACTTCAACGACGCCCAGCGCCAGGCCACCAAGGATGCCGGCAAAATCGCCGGTCTCGAAGTGCTCCGCATCATTAACGAGCCGACCGCCGCCGCGCTGGCCTACGGTCTGGATAAAAAAGACGGCAAAACCATCGCCGTCTACGATCTGGGCGGTGGTACTTTCGACGTTTCCGTGCTGGAAATCGGCGACGGCGTATTCGAGGTAAAAGCCACCAACGGCGATACCTTCCTCGGCGGTGAGGATTTCGACAAACGCATCATCGATTACTTGGCCGACGAGTTCAAAAAGGACCAGGGCATCGACCTGCGCAGCGACCCGCTTGCCCTGCAGCGCCTGAAGGAAGCTGCCGAGAAAGCCAAGATCGAGCTTTCCTCCACCACCCAGACGGACGTGAATCTGCCCTTCATCACCGCCGATGCCAGCGGGCCGAAACACATGAACGGCAAGCTCACCCGCGCCAAGCTGGAAGCCCTGGTGGATGACCTCATCCAGAAAACCATGGAGCCCTGCAAGGCCGCCCTGAAGGATTCCGGCCTCTCCACCTCCCAGATCGACGAAGTCGTGCTGGTGGGCGGCATGACCCGCATGCCCAAGGTGATCGAAGTGGTGAAAAACTTCTTCGGTAAGGAACCCCACCGTGGTGTAAACCCCGATGAAGTGGTCGCCATGGGCGCCGCCATTCAGGCCGGCGTGCTGAAAGGCGAAGTGAAGGACGTCCTCCTGCTCGACGTCACCCCGCTTTCCCTGGGTATCGAAACCCTCGGCGGCGTCTTCACCCGCCTGATCGACCGCAATACCACGGTGCCCACCAAGAAAAGCCAGGTCTTCTCCACGGCTGATGATAACCAGGGCGCGGTGACCATCCGCGTGTTCCAGGGTGAGCGCGAAATGGCGGCCGACAACAAAATCCTCGGCCAGTTCGACCTGGTCGGCATCCCGCCCGCGCCGCGCGGCGTCCCGCAGATCGAAGTCACCTTCGATATCGACGCCAACGGCATCGTGCAGGTATTTGCGAAAGACAAAGCCACCGGCAAGGAACAGCAGATTCGCATCCAGCCCTCCGGCGGCCTGTCCGACAAGGATATCGAGCAGATGGTCAAGGATGCCGAACTGCACGCGGCGGAAGACAAAAAACGCCGTGCCCTCGTCGAAGCCCGCAACCAGGCCGATGGCATCATTTACTCGACCGAGAAGAACATCGCCGAGCACGGGGATAAGATTCCGGCGGCCGACAAAACGGCCATCGAATCCGACCTCGCCGCGCTGAAAAAAGCGATGGAGACCGAGAATGTCGAGGAGATTGAATCCAAGACCCAGGCCCTCGTCACCAGTTCCATGAAGCTGGGCGAAGCCCTCTACAAAGCCCAGCAGGACGCTGCGACAGGCGAGGGTGCATCTGCTTCCTCCAGTGATGGCGCGCCGAAGGATGGTGAAATCCTCGATGCCGATTACGAGGAAGTGAAAGACGACGAAGACAAGAAGAACGACTAATCCATTCCGCTCGCTTCTCCCTCTCCCCTTGTGGGAGAGGGATGGGGTGAGGGGGCCTTCGTAGCGCAGAGACACTATGGCCAAAGACTATTACGAACTACTCGGCGTTCAAAAGAACGCGACGGAAGCCGAACTCAAGGCGGCCTACCGCAAGCTGGCCATGAAATACCACCCGGACCGCAACCCGGGCGACAAGGAAGCCGAGCAAAAATTCAAGGAAATCAGCCAGGCATACGACGTTCTTAAGGATGAACAGAAACGCGCGGCCTATGATCGCTACGGCCACGCGGCTTTCGAAGGCGGCATGGGCGGCGGCGCGGGTGCGCAGAATTTCGATTTCTCCAATTTCTCCGATATTTTCGAGGACCTGTTCGGCGATTTCATGGGCGGCGCGGGCGCGGGCCGTCGTGGTGGCGGCGCGCAATCCGCCAGCCGCGGGGCCGACCTTCGCTACAATCTCGACATCTCGCTGGAAACCGCCTTCAAAGGCAAGGCCGAAAACATCACCGTCACCACGTCGGCCACCTGCGATGTGTGCGACGGCTCTGGCGGTGCCAACGGCAGCAAGCCCACCACCTGCGGCACCTGCAACGGCGCGGGCAAAGTGCGGCGCCAGCAGGGCTTTTTCATGGTGGAACATAGCTGCCAGACCTGCGGCGGCACTGGCAAGGTCATCAAGGATGCCTGCAAAAAATGCGCGGGCTCGGGTCGCATCCGCAAGGAAAAGACGCTCTCCGTCAACATCCCCGCCGGGGTGGAGGAGGGCACACGCATCCGCCTGGCGGGCGAGGGCGAGGCAGGGCTTCGCGGCGGTCCCGCGGGTGATCTCTATATTTTCATCTCCGTGCGTCCGCACCCCATTTTCAAGCGTGACGGCTCCAACATCCATTGCCGCGTACCCATCAAAATGACCACGGCCGCCATCGGCGGCACCATCGAGGTACCCACGCTCGACGGCACCAAGGCCCGCATCACCATCCCCGAGGGCACCCAGTCGGGCGACCAGTTCCGCCTGCGCGGCAAGGGCATGACCGTGATGCGCAGCAATGCGCGTGGCGACATGTATGTTCACGCCATGGTCGAAACCCCACGCAACCTTTCCAAAAAACAAAAAGAACAGCTTAAACAGTTCGACGAAACCGCAGGAAAGAACGTCAGCCCCGAATCCGAGGGCTTCTTCTCCAAGGTCAAGGAATTCTGGGACGATTTAAAAGAATAGCGGCTGGTGCTGGTTTGGTAATAAAAACTTCTACTTTTAGTGCCACAATCCTCCCAAGCGGAGGGTGTGAATGCAGGTCGATCTTTCAGGGCAGATTCAGGAAATCGTAGGCGATAAGGGCGATGTTGCCGGGCTTGTAAAGCTTTTCAATGAATACCGATTGGGCATTATCGCCAATTTTGAAGACAAGAAAATCGGCCGCCAACACGACGCTCCTTCCGTTATCATGAAGGCCATGGCCGACAGCTACGGTTCGGTGCTCACCATGCTGAGTCATGGCGCATGCCCCGATGAGGCCGTGAACGCCCTTGTGGCGCATATACCCGAAATATGCTGCGCGCCTATCCTGCCGATCGGTAACGGCAAGGAAGCCCTGGTGCTGGAAGTGGGAGACCGCGCTATCCGGCTGGGGTCGAACATCGCCAATTATTTTGTGAAATGCTTTGTGTTTAAAGATCGCGCCTTCGGGGATGGTTTTAAACGGGAACCTATCCCGCAGATTCTTCAAAGCTACGCCCTGATGGATATGGGAGAAACCTACGCAGAAGTCCTTCCCAACATCAACAGGCTCAACCTTGCCCAGCATGGGTTAAGGGCGTTGAGCAACGATGAGATAAATGCCTTTGGACTCGGCTGGCTCAAGGCCAATATCATCAATCCCCTGAGGGTCGCATGCCTTCTGCAGGGATACGATGTCGGGGATGAGCGTTACGATAATGTATGGGCATTCCAGCGGGAGGACGGTTCTTATATCGGTCTCTTCGGCGACTGCGGCGCGTCGCGCACATTGATGGATTCATTGGGTGAGGATGCCGTGGTGAAACAGTATATCGCATTGATGGAAGAGTATCTCGTGCAGGAAAATGCATTGGATGCAAACATTCAGGAAGAGGCCTGGAAGCTGGCTTTCAGCCAGGGCCCCGAAGGCCGTTTGACCTATTTCCGGACATTGTTTGAATTGTGCCGTCACCATTTGGATTTGGAGCAATGGAATGGTGTGCAGGATCGGCTCGGTTTTGATGAGCAACTTCCCGTAAGCCAGCCTCTGTCACTGGATGAAATAGACGAGCATATCGCGGCCAAATATCAGCAGCTGGATGAAACCAGATGCGATCGCAGCGCGGAAAAACTGGCCGAGATTTTCCAGAATGATTCCCATGTGATCAGCCTGGTCGCCGACCAGTTAAGGCTCAGGCCTCTTCAGCTATAAGCGGCTAACCGCTGACGGGTTAAAGGCCGCTGACCGCCGGTCCCCACAGATGGTCGCTGGCGAACTGGCTGAAATCATAAAAGCCGCATGCCTTATGGCCGAAAAGGTCTCTGGCTTCCAGCGGGTGTTTGGAAAGATCCTGCAGTGCCTCGTTGCAAAGCTGGGCGAGGTGGCTGTCCCTGTTATCGACGCATTCCAGCAGCTCGCACAACTCATTCAGCGTGGCCGTGATGGCCCCCGGCTCCACGTTAAAGCAGATCTTGCGCCCGAATACGTCGGATTTGAGCGTGAAGGCAAGCGCCCCGGCGCCATCCTTATTCCCCGTATCCCGTGTCAGCAGCAGGCCGATATTATGGTCCCGGTCGGAGCTGAAATAGTGCTTGAAGCGGATATCGGCGATGGAATCGGTGGCATGTTGCGAATCCATCATGATGATATCGTCATGGGCCACGGCTTTCCGCAAGGCGGTCTGATAGATATTGTCGCTGATGAACTGCCGCAGATCGGCCATACGCGGATGCTCGTAAACATATTGTCGCAGCCGCTCATCCGTCTCAAAGCGCTGGTAACCCGCATTGGTCCGCTTGATGGTCGGCTGGTCATGCGCGGTGAAATATTCGTTCATGATCTCGCGCAGAACCTGCCGCCACTCATCCTCATGCCGTTCAAATACGTCCCCGATCCATGGAATGACGGGAAGATGTCTGGAATTGCTCTGCAGAAGCGTCTGTATCACCTCATCGATGATGGAATTGATGTAAAGATTCTTGCTGAACGCACGCATCTCGCGCACCACTTCGGGTATCAGGACGATATCCACATGATGCCCGGTGCCTTCGTTGATGAGCTTGCGAAAGGCAAGCGCCTCCTGCACGCAGCCCGGGCTGAGGACGCAGGAATCAAGGTAAAGCACGATATTGGAATGGTCTGGGATTTGATACATGCCCTTTCATTAGGGCATGTTTTTGTCAGTTTCATGAAAAGAATGGCAGCAATGCAGAAAATGCACGTCATGCTGCGGCGGAAATGTCGCTTCCGTGCTGCGCAAACATGGCGGCGCAATGGCTGACAAGGGCGTCTTCTTGAACATGGTCAGGCAGTTGGCGAAGTGCACCCAGGGCGATGCCTTCCATCAAGCGCAGGAACGTCGGCGGGCTTTTTTCATCAAGCAAAGCCCCTTGAGGCAGTTCGTAAAGCCACTCCGGCAGAAAGGTTACATTGCCGTTCGGAGTGGAAGCATGCTCCAGGAAAGAGGCCCCCGCATCAGGGGTCAACTGATACCTTATATCACCCAGATCGTTTGCGGTTCTGAAAAAAGCATCCAGGTAAAAATTACCCCAGCTGGGGTTCAGCGCCACGTCCGCGTTCATGGCGGTCAGGTAATAGGTAAGCCCGAGCTGTGCCAGGGCCTGATGCGCGGCGGCGCCTTCCGGCGTGCTTTTGTCGATATGGGTTTTCGCCTTGTAAAGCGTGTCTTCCCAATGTTTGGCCACCTGCATGTTGGGCGACATGACCTGCACTTCCGCCACCACGGTATCGTCCGGTGTGTCATGCTTGCCGTCGGCATCGAAGGGGATCATGAATGTGCCGAACACCAACCCGCTGCGGCGCACTTCAACGCCGTTTGAGAACCCGCCCATGGAAACGCGCTGTTCCGGAAAGATGCTGCGCAGCCAGCCCGCCGGGTAAATCATGCCGTTTTCCGCATCCAGCCAGCCATAATTCTCACGCGGGATGATGTTGGATAGATCTCGGTTGGCAAGCTTGTTTAACACTTCATACAGTTTGTCGGGCGAATGGGGCAGCAATGTCGCGCGCGCGCCGTCCCTCACGAAGTTGGGATAGAAGGGGCGCACCAGCCCATGCCCGGTATGGTGGCGGTAAAAATGGTTCAGCACGTCCCACAGCGTTTTATCGCTGAAAACCACCCGATGGTCGGTTGAAAGATCGCCGCATTTCTTCACCAGCTGGCCGAGAAATTCTTCCGTATCCCGGTAAGCGCGGGAAGTATCCGGCTTGCCGTTATGCAGTTTATAATAAAGGCTTTCCTCGGATTTGCCTGCGGTAAGGTTGGTATCCACAATGCCCGGGCCGCCCATATTGTCCGCCGTGCGAATCAGCAGCCGGTTCAGGTTGTCCTGCACATCCTGGTGGCGCAGAATGGAATTATCCACATCCACATACGTAGGCTCGAGCAGATAGGTATAGAGCAGTTCCTGATGCTCGGGGGACAGGCTGGTGATAACGGCGTTGAGGCATTGTGAAAGCTTGAAGCCGAGTTCTTCCTCACCGTAATTAGTCAGCAATGCCTGATATTCATCCTCCAGCGCATAACGAAAGGCGCTCTCGCGCATGGTGATGCCGAATTCCTGCTGCAGGTCGCGCAGCCAGCCTTCCGGGTTGCGCAGGTCCAGCAACGAGCTTTGATGCCGCTCCAGCCAGTCATCCAGCTTTGCCAGGGTTTCATGGGCCCGTTGGGACAGCTGGTGCTTGCTGCGATCGCCCAGCGCGATGCCCACGCATTCATGGATGCCTTTGCCTTCCTGATATGCGGTGCCGAAGGCCAGGCGTTTGCCTTGGGGAACTCTCAGCTCCACCATAGCGCTTTCCATCACCGCATAGCCGATTGCCCGCTCCAGTTCCTGAATGTTGCTGTAGCGCGGGTTCATGCGCGCCACGAACTTGCGCCCATTGAAATTTCCATCACGCAGGCGATGCGCCGCGGCCCTAATTTCCGCCAATGTCTCAATGTCGAGGCGCTTTTCCGTCATAATCACCCTTGTTTGAAATCACTCTAAAGTCGTAATTTGAATTTTTTGTGTACGCCTGGGCCCTTTTCCATGCAAAAATGCATGCTGCGCCGCCACAAGAAAACAGCGACGAATCACGCCATGAAAAATGAACTTCCCATTCAAAAGGATAGAGCATGACCACCCTCGCATATTCCCTTGCGCCGAGCGAGCATAATTCCCTGAATCTGACCGATGCGCTTGCCCTGGTGGCGCAACTTCAGCAATCATTGGGGGAAAAGCGCAAGCAGCTGCTAGCAAGGCGTGTGGTTCGTCAGGCCGAGCTCGACAGCGGTATGAAACTGGATTTCCTTCCCGCCACCCGCTCCATCCGCGAAAGCCACTGGCGCGTAAAGCCCATCCCGGCTGATCTACAGGACCGCCGCGTGGAGATCACCGGCCCGGTGGACCGCAAAATGGTCATCAACGCGCTCAATTCCGGCGCGCGCTGCTTTATGGCCGATTTTGAGGATTCCCACAGCCCCACCTGGGAAGACACGCTTGCCGGTCAATGGAACCTTTACGACGCCGTGCGCGGCACCATTGAATATACCAGCCCGGAAGGCAAAGCCTACAAACTGAATGATAAAACCGCCACGCTCATCGTCCGCCCGCGCGGCTGGCATCTGGACGAAGCCCACATGCAAATGCATGGCGAGCCGGTATCCGGCAGCCTGTTCGATTTCGGCATCTTTCTTTATCTCAATGCCCACGCGCTGCTGGCGAAAAACAGCGGCCCCTATTTCTACCTCCCCAAGCTGGAAAGCCACGAGGAAGCCCGCCTCTGGGCCGAGGCCTTCACGCTGGCTGAAGAATACATGGGCCTGCCGCGCGGCACCATCAGCTGCACGGTACTCATCGAGACATTGCCCGCCAGTTTCGAGCTCAACGAAATCCTCTGGGAACTGCGCGACTACATTGTCGCCCTCAATTGCGGCCGGTGGGATTACATCTTCAGCGCCATCAAGAAACGCCGCGCCGACGATGCCTTTATCCTGCCCGACCGCGGCCAGGTCACCATGACCGCCCACATGATGCGCAGCTATTCCCGCCTCGTCATCCAAACCTGCCACAAGCGCGGCGCCATGGCCATGGGCGGCATGTCCGCCTTCATCCCGGTGAAGGACGACAAAGCCGCCAATGACAAGGCGCTCGCGCAGGTGAAGGCGGACAAGGAACGCGAAGCCACCGACGGCCACGACGGCACCTGGGTCGCGCACCCCGCGCTCGTCCCCGTGGCGATGGAGGTGTTCGACCGCCTCATGCCCACGCCCAACAACCTGAACCTGCTGCGCGAGGAATTCACCATCACCCGCGACGATTTGCTGACCGTGCCCGAAGGCACCATCACCGAAGCCGGGGTGAGGGGCAACATCCAGGTCTCGCTGCGCTACCTCGCCAGCTGGCTGAACGGGCAGGGCTGCGTGCCCATCTTCAACCTCATGGAAGATGCCGCCACCGCCGAAATCTCCCGCACCCAACTCTGGCAATGGCTCAACCACGGCGCAAAGCTGGATGACGGCAAACCCGTCACTGCCGACTGGCTCAAAAAAACCATGCAGGAGGAAAAAACCCTACTCCTGAAAGACATCCCCACCGGCTACAACGAGGAAAAGATCACCCAGGCCTTTGATTTGCTGAATGACCTGGTTTTCGCCCCCGATTGCAGGGATTTTTTAACCCTTCCGGCGTACCAATCGCTTATTGCATCGCACCATGAAGGAGAATCAAGCCATGTTCAAAGCCAAAAATCCCGTAAAGCAGCTTGAGGATTCCTGGAAGAAAGACGAACGCTGGAAAGGCATCGAGCGCCCCTACACGGCCGCCGACGTCGAACGCCTGCGCGGCACGGTGCAGATCGAATACACGCTGGCCAAACGCGGCGCGGCGCGCCTCTGGAACAGCCTGAAGAAAGAGCCCTATGTCAACGCCCTCGGCGCGCTGACCGGTAACCAGGCCATGCAGCAGGTGAAAGCGGGCCTTCAGGCCATTTACCTTTCCGGCTGGCAGGTTGCGGCGGATGCCAACACCGCGGGCCAGATGTACCCCGACCAGAGCCTTTACCCGGTCGATAGCGTCCCCAATGTCGTCCGCAAGATCAACCAGTGTTTGCAACGGGCGGACCAGATCCACCATGCCGAAGGCAAGGACAATATCGACTGGTTCGTGCCTATCGTGGCCGATGCCGAAGCCGGTTTCGGCGGCAACCTCAATGCCTTTGAACTGATGAAGGGCATGATCGAGGCCGGCGCCGCCGGAGTGCATTTTGAAGACCAGCTCGCCAGCGCCAAAAAATGCGGCCACATGGGCGGCAAGGTGCTCGTGCCCACACGCGAAGCGGTACAGAAACTCGCCGCCGCCCGCATGGCCGCCGACATCATGGGCGTGGACACGCTGATCGTCGCCCGTACCGATGCCAACGGTGCCTTCCTCATCACCAGCGACATCGATCCCGTCGACAAAGCCCTTTGCACCGGCAAACGCACGGTGGAAGGCTTCTATGAATATAAGGGTGGGCTGGATGCCGCCATCGCGCGCGGCCTGGCCTATGCGCCCTATGCCGACCTCATCTGGTGCGAAACCTCCACCCCGAGCATCGAGGAAGCGCAGAAATTCGCCCATGCCATTCACAAAAAATTCCCGGGCAAGATGCTGGCCTATAACTGCTCGCCCTCCTTCAACTGGAAAAAGAACCTCGACGACAAAACCATCGCCACCTTCCAGCGCGAGCTGGGCCTGATGGGCTATAAGTTCCAGTTCATCACGCTGGCCGGTTTCCACAGCCTCAATCACGGCATGTTCGATTTGGCCATGGCCTATAAAGAGCGCGGCATGAGCGGCTATGTAGAGCTTCAGGAGCGCGAATTCGCCGATGAAAAACGTGGCTTCACCGCCGTGAAACACCAACGCGAGGTCGGCACCGGCTATTTCGATCTGGTCGCCACCGCCATTTCAGGCGGGGAAACTTCGCTGACCGCCCTTAAAGGCTCGACGGAAGAAGAGCAGTTCGACGAGCACGGCCACAAGGTGAAGGCAAAGAAAAAGGCTTAAAAGCTCACGTTAATCCAATATTATACCGGCTGTGATACAAAGCTCTGAGAAGCTTTGAGAGGCGGCATGGGCTATCGTCGGCATTTCGGTGAATATGAGGTGGCTATCTTTAGCGCCGGCGAACGTGAGCACCCGCCGGCCCATGTGCATGTCTATAAGAAACAGGGCAAGGAGGACGTGGTGGAAGCCAAGTTTCGTCTGTGCCTGAACGCGGCGCGCAACGCACCGTTGCTGGATGAGAGCCAGGTGCTCTTTTACCTGACCGAACCGACCCCCGGCAAAGCGGTGCTGGATATGGACGACCGCCTCAAGCACCCGCGCATGGTCGGAAAAGACCTGGAAGGTGCGCAAAAACTGGTGGATCAGCATTTCGCCGATCTCGCGCTGGAATGGATGTCCCAGCATCAGGGCAGAGGAACGGCGCTGGATTTTCAGAAAATGGGTTAGCGCCCAAGCCCGTCAGGCACTACGTTCAGCTCCCTGCGCTGCAAAAATTCCGGCACAAAACGGCTGTAAATGACTTCCTGCATGTCGCGAGCGAAGCGTTCTTCCACATACAATTCCCGCTCCTGTTCCTGCGCGGCGAATTGCGCCAGCATCTGGTCAGGCGTAGGGGCTTCGTGCGGCACAAGATTGCTGAGAAAGGGTGATTGATAACCCTCCGTTTCCGAATAAGTATGCACATGTTGAAGGATGCGGAACGCCATTTCGGTATTCTCCTCATCCGAATATTCCATGTGATGCAGCTCCATATTCAGCCCTAATTTCAACAATGGGCTCAGGTAATCCAGCAGCACAAGGTCTTCCGGCGGCAGGTTTCTGCCACGAATCCTGTGGAAATTCGGCATGGCCGCATAGGTGCATTTTTCCCAATATTCATGTGCCACGCTGCCTTTATGCATGTCAAACGCCTCATCAATAGGCATGCACACCCAGCTTTGCGGCGCATTTTCACCGCCTTTAAAACGAAACTGGTGCGCCGTCGGGTCAATTAAAATAACGCCATGATCGTCGGACAGGGCAAAAATCACTGCATGCTGCGGCCCGTTTTGCATATACATTTCAATGGCAGGAACGCCCCAGCTTTTTAGGTAAGGGGTGATGATATGGCAGAATTCGGCGCATTTGCCGCCCACATACCCGTGCTCCATCTGGTCGAAAACCGATGTATGGGTAAGCATGCGTCTGATTTCTTCAAGGGTAGCCATGGAAATGCGCGATATTGGTATCGAGGCCGATATAATAGAAAAAAACCCTTAATTTTTGACCAATGTGAACATTTGGGTGACAGCCGCCCGCTTTTGGGTTATGACGCGCTGCAACCTTCAACCATGGTTGCATATCTATGGCTCATATCCGCGAAGCCCTGACGTTTGATGACGTCCTCCTTGTTCCTGCCCATTCCACCCTTGTGCCGTCCGAGGCCAAAACCACCACGCGCCTGACGCGCGACATTGCGCTCAACATCCCCGTCATGTCCGCCGCGATGGACACGGTGACGGAAAGCAAGCTCGCCATCGCCATGGCTCAGCAGGGCGGCATCGGCGTGATTCACAAAAACATGACGCCCGAGGAACAGGCCGACGAAGTCCGCCGGGTAAAGAAATTCGAATCCGGCATGGTGGTCAACCCCATCACCATCCAGCCCACCGCCACCCTGGCCGATGCCTACGCGCTGATGGATGCGCACGGCATTTCCGGCATCCCGGTGGTGGAAAAGGGCGGCAAGCTGCTCGGCATCCTCACCAACCGCGACGTGCGTTTCGCCAGCAACCAGAAGCAGCCGGTCGCCGAGTTGATGACCAAGGATAATCTCGTCACCGTCAGCGAGGATGTGAGCCAGGACGAAGCGCGTCGGCTGCTGCATCAGCACCGCATCGAAAAAATCATCGTGGTCGACAAAGCCTACCGCTGCGTGGGGCTTATCACCGTAAAGGACATTGAAAAATCCCGCCTCTTCCCCAATGCCGCCAAGGATGCCAAGGGCCGCCTGCGCGTGGCTGCCGCCGTCGGCACCGGTGAGGCTGGCATCGCCCGCGCCAAACTGCTTATTGAAGCCGAGGCCGACGCGGTCGTGGTGGATACCGCCCACGGCCATTCCCAGGGCGTGCTGGACACGGTGAAGAAGCTCCGCGCCGCTTATCCCAAACAGGCCATCATCGCAGGTAACATCGCCACCGCCGCCGCTGCTGAAGCCCTCGTGAAAGCGGGTGCGGACGCGGTCAAGGTCGGCATCGGGCCGGGCTCCATCTGCACCACGCGCATCGTCGCCGGTGTGGGTGTGCCGCAGCTCACCGCCATCATGGATGTGGTGACCTGGTGCAAAGCGAAGAACATTCCCGTCATCGCCGATGGCGGCATCAAATACAGCGGCGATCTCGCCAAGGCCATCGCCGCCGGGGCGGATGTGGTGATGATCGGCTCGCTCTTTGCGGGCACCGAGGAAAGCCCCGGCGAGGAGATCCTCTATCAGGGCCGTTCCTACAAAGCCTATCGCGGCATGGGCAGCCTGGGCGCCATGGCGCGAGGCTCGGCCGACCGCTACTTCCAGCAGGACATGAAAGACAGCATGAAACTCGTGCCCGAAGGCGTGGAAGGCCGCGTGCCCTTCAAAGGCCCGCTGGCAGGCGTGGTGCATCAGCTCGTCGGCGGCCTGAAAGCCGCCATGGGCTATACCGGCAACGGCAGCATCCAGGACATGCAGGCCAAAAGCGAGTTCATCCGCATTACCAACGCAGGCCTGCGCGAAAGCCACGCGCACGACATCACCATCACGCAGGAAGCGCCGAACTACCGCGCCGCCGCCTGATGAAGCAGGCTGCCCGCTACCAGGCATTGGCCGAACTGTTCGATGCCGTATTAAGCGGGCAGGGCGTGGCGGACCGTATCCTTGGCGCTTACCTGCGTGAGCGCGGTTATATCGGCAGCGGCGACCGCCGCTTCATCACCGAGCGTTTCTGGCAATCCCTGCGTCAGTGGCAAAGCCTGATATGGCAGGCGCAGCAGCTCGGCATGCCGCTGACCGGCCGCAGCCTGATGCTGTTGAATGCCGATATATCCGGCTTCGACGGCAGTGCCTACAGCCCCGAACCATTGACCGAAACGGAAACTTCCGCGCTTGCCGCGCGGCCGTCCCTGCCCCTGCCGCCCGCCCACATCGCCGCCAACCTGCTGGAATGGAATCACCAGCTGCTGGCCGCTCAATATGGCGATGAACTTCCCGCCCTGCTGGCCGCCATGGATGAGGAAGCGCCCACCACCCTCCGCACCAACCGCCTCAAAACCACGCGCGAGAAACTGTTGGACGCCCTCTCCAAAGCAGGCATCGCTGCCCGGCCCGGCCTGTATTCCCCTGATGGTGTCATCTTGGAAAAGCGCATGAACATCAGCGCGCTCAAGCCTTTCCAGGATGGCTGGTGCGAAGTGCAGGACGAAGCCTCCCAGCTCATCGCCATGGCCGCCGATGCCAAACCCGGCATGAAGGTGATCGACCTCTGCGCGGGCGCGGGCGGCAAAACGCTCGCCATAGCCGCCGCCATGCAGAACAAGGGCGAGATCATCGCCTGCGACATCGACCGAACCCGCCTGAATGAACTGGAAAAACGGGCCAGACGGGCAGGGGTCGCCATCATCCGCCCCCATCTCCTCGACGAAACGCGCCCCATATCCGGTCAATTACCCGAACAATCGGCTGATCTGGTGCTGGTGGACGCGCCATGTTCCGGCTCCGGCACCTGGCGCCGCGCGCCGGACAGCCGCTGGCGCTATGAGGAACAGGGCCTGATGCATTTCACCGGCCTGCAAACCCGGCTTGTGTCCGATGCCGCCCCTCTGGTCAAACCCGGCGGCAGGCTGATATACGCGACCTGCTCCATCTACCGGCAGGAGAATCATGACGTTGTCGATGAAATTGCCAAAAACATACAATATCTTGTAGGGGAAACCTTACCTGAAACCATAGCGGCTGTGGATAAGAAAAATCCAAAATCCATCAGCTCTCGCTTGCAATTAACTCCCCACCTCCATAAAACAGATGGAATGTTTATGGCGTCATTTCGCCGCACATAATGATGGCATGGCAAAGCATCATGCCACACTGGCAGGCTCTGGGGGATTGCTGGTTGGACCAAGGGTCGATCCGCAATCGGTTGGGAAAATAAGACGGCAAAGGTTAGTTGGTGAAGGCACTGAAACGCACCATCCGGCAGCTTTTTTCTGAGAGAAAGATCATCATCATCTCAGATTCGAAGGTGCGTAACATACCGGTGAACAGCCGTTTGCAGGGGCTTGTTGCGCTCGGTGTGATCGGTGGTCTGCTGTGGTTTTCCTATTCCACCGGGGTCTATTTCGGTTACCAGAAAACGCTCGATACCAAGCAGGAAGCCATTCTGGAAATGAACCAGAAGAATAATGAGCTTTCCGCGCAGAACAGCCTGATGTATCGCGACATGATGCGCCTCGTGAAAGAAGGCGGCGCCGAAGGCAAGCCCGAATATCAGAGCTTCCTGCTCGACCATTATGCTGGCAGCGAGCCCGCGCCCAAGGCCGAAGGCTCCGCCGTGCTGGAGCGCATCGGTTACCTGGAGACCCGTCTTACCGAACTGCAGAATTATCAGCAGAATTTCTTGAGCAACCTCAGCCAGCGCGCCGGGGTACAGATTGAAGACCTGCGCAAGATTATCGAGATGACCGGCCTTTCGGTGGACACCATGGCACCCGCCAAAAAAGCCATGCCGCATGAGCGCGAGGCCTCCGCCGCCGGCCAATCTTCAGATAATCCCGCTCCCGCCATCGCCAGCGATTCAGACAATCAGGATTACAAGAATCAGGGCGGCCCTTACATCGCCGCCAAGCCCATTTCCTACAGCACGCCGAACGAGGATGAGGTGGTCAAGCAGGTCGCCCGCCTGATTCAGCTGAACAACCTCTATGACAATCTTCCCCTTTCCTTCCCGGTGAAGGAAGGCCGCATGACCAGCGGCTTCGGCGCCCGCCGCGATCCGCTGACGCGCCGCCTGGCCGTGCATTATGGTCTGGATTTCGCCGCTCCTCCCAACTCGCTGGCCTATTGCACGGCGCCCGGTAAGGTGGTCCGTGCAGAGCGCGATGGCGCATACGGCAACCTGGTGATCGTGGATCATGGCAATGGCCTCAGCACGCGTTATGCCCACCTCAGCCGCATCGATGTCAAGGTCGGTCAGCAGGTGAGCCGCGGCAGCGCCGTCGGCCTTCAGGGCAGCACGGGCCGCTCCACCGGCAACCACGTGCATTACGAAGTGCGCTGGAACGACAAACCCATGGACCCCAAAAATTTCATCAAGGCAGGTATCTATGCTCGGCAAAAAAGACAGCAAACCAACTAACGAAAAGAAAGTCCGTTCCGGTAAGGTCGGCGTGCCGTCCGTGCTGGGCGATGACTTGAACATCCTGGGCAACCTGATCAGCGATGGCTATATCGACATCAACGGCCATATCGAAGGCAATGTGAAATGCGAATCGCTCACCATCCGTGAAAACGGCAATGTCCGTGGTGATGTGGTGGCCAATGTGGTGCATATCCATGGCGAAGTGAACGGCATCATCAAGGCGAAATCCGTCAATCTTGCCTCCACCGCGCGCGTGAAAGGCGTCATCATCCATGAGACCATGTCCATGCAGGACGGCGCTTTCATCGATGGCCAGTGCAAACGCAGCGAGCGCCATCACGTGATCGAAAACGCCAAGGAAGCCGCCGCCGAGCCCAAGCTCGAACTCATCGAGAACGTCCGCGTCCTCACCAGCGCAAAGTGACAGTTTTCTTGGCTTGCGCAGCAAGCCTTAGAAAACTGTCATCCTCGGGCGCGCGCAGCGCGAACCGTGGATCCCGGCATTTATGCGTAGCAAGCCTTAGAAAACTGTCATCCTGAGCACAGCGAAGGATCCAGAGCATCCACTCCTAAATCAGCAGAAAGGCTTGCCCGTAACGGCAAGCCTTTCATTTTTTGCATGCGAGCAGTGCCATAATAATCTTGCCGCCGGAAGCAACGCCCCATAGTCTCTATTCATAAAAATGAACAGGGATATGGATGATGGCTTCGGAACGAACCGCGCTTGGTGCGCGATATGCGTGGCGCGTAAATTCACCACAACAGGCGGATTACTCACTCGTCAATGACATGGGGTTGATTGCCTCGTCCATTGCGCAGGCGCGCCTTGCCGGTGAAATGCAGGATAAGGATTTCTTTCCCGGTTTGGGGGAATCCATCGACGATGTGCCTCCCTCCCAGATGGAAGACATGCACACGGCCGTGCGCATATTCAGCAAAGCCTACAAGGCCATAGTGGAAGCGCAGAAACAAGGCGATCCCATCCCGAAAATCACCGTCTACGGCGATTTTGATACCGACGGCATCACCGCCACCGCCATCATGGTGGACTGGCTCCGCGATACCATCGGCGCGGAGAATGTCCTCTATTACTGCCCCACCCGCAAGGAAGGCCACGGCCCCAATTACCGTGCGCTTGATGCCCTGATAAAAGAGGGCGCCGGTACTTTCATTTTTGTGGATTGCGCCATCGGCAGCCACGAGGAGATCGCCTACCTCAACAAAAAGGATCATGACGTCATCATCCTGGACCATCACGAAGTGGATGAGGAGATGGGCGTTCCTCAGGTCAGGATCTCATCTAAAATCAAGGCCGAGGTCGCAGCGGTGGATCCCGCCCGCCCCGATGATCTGAGCGGGCTGCACGGCATTTCGGGCGCGGCGGTGGCCTATCAGTTCATCCGCAAGGTCCAGCAATGGGAGGAATACCAGAAGGATTATAAATGGATCGACGACCATCTGGTGCTGCCGCCGCAAAAAATGGGAGCGGAGGAGCTGCGCCAGCGTTACAAACCTTCCGTCACGCTTTCCACGGTGGCGGATGTCATGCCGCTGAACCGCTACAACCGTAGCTTCGTGGCCCAAGGGTTGGCGCTGCTGCAGATGATGCGCGAAGGCTCGCTGGAAAACGCCTTGCCGGGGCTGAATTATTTTATCCAGCTGGCCATGCCGCGTTACCAGCAGATCAATGCCAGGAACAAATCAATCGACCCTGAAATCAAGCTCAGAAACAAGGAAGCCCAATACCTCAACCCCGATGCGGTGGTCGCCAAGAATATCGGGTTCGATCTCGGTCCGCTTTTGAACTCCGCCAACCGAATGCATCACCTGATGACGCAGAATGAGTTGGACCTGATACCCGAAAGCCAGGGGCGTGTGGGGGAACCCAACCTAGCGCTGGAGATGCTGCTGAGCCAGGATGCAGATGCCGTGCGCAGCCTGTTCTCCATCCTCCAGCAATGGAACAGCCAGCGTAAGAAAACCGTCGAGGAGTGGATGCAAAATGTCGGTGAGCAAACAACGATAAGCGAACAGGACAACGTCATCTGGTACATCGATGAGACTGGCACCATGCCGGGCGGTATTGCCGGGCTGCTGGCAGGAAAATTGTCGGACACCTATGGCCGCCCGGCAGTGGTCGGGGCCATTCGTAGTGGCCGCGCCAGTGCTTCTGCGCGCGCTCCCTGGGGAGCGGATATCGGCCATGCACTGAGGGTTGCCATGCAGGAAAACAACATTGCCGGGCGCACGGGCGGCCATGCCGGCGCGGCCGGTTTCAACAGCGTGCCGCCGGAGGAACTGGATACATTCCGCTCCGCCGTGAACCGGCAATTGAAAAGCTACCGGACTCCGGCCTTCCGTGTGGACGGCATCCTGCCGGCGGACCGGCTTCAGGATATAGGCCAGCTGGCCGAGCAGCTAAGCCTTATGGAACCGTTTGGCGAAGGCAACCGCGCGCCGATTTTCCTCATCGCCAACGCCCAGTTCATCTACCCTGAACCGAAGGAGGAAGTGGGGCAGGTAGATGCGGAAAAACCCAAACGCCCGCATCAATTCTACACCGTCGGCGATGGCGAAGGGCACGAAGCGTCGGCTGTCATCTGGAACGTAGCCGACAAACCTCAGCTAAGGGATATGCTGAATCTCATATATGCCGAGGCGCGCAACCGTGAGGAGCTTCATAGCCAGCCGCTGCAAATGCTGGCCGAACTGGAGAAATATTTTGATAAAGGGGAGGCCAAATACCGCCTGCTTCCTATTGATATACTGCCCGTTCCCCTGCAGCCGAACATGAATGGCCCCGATCGATGGGTGACGGACGTGGCGGTCGAGCAACAATGGAATGTGGTGGATGCGGAATATTCCAGCAACATTGCCCGTGTCGCCAACAAATGGCAGGAGCTGTGGGACCAGACACCACGTAGCGAACCCAGCGCGGCCTAACCTTTAAAACCAGTGCATACCAGAAAATGCTCCGCCGATTCCTGCCTGCTGGAATCCGGCTTCACATGGCGTACCTTGCCGAAGCGTGTGCGCAGACGATTGACGAAAACCTGCGTTTCCGAGCCCTGAATCATCTTGGTGACGAAGCTGCCGCCGGTGGCCAGAATTTTCTCCGCCAGGTCAAGCGCGGCTTCCGCCAGCGCCATGGTGCGCAGATGGTCGGTCGCCGCATGCCCGGTGAAAGAGGGTGCCATGTCGGACAGCACCACATCCACCTTCTTGCCGCCCGCCTCGCGGATGATGGCGGCTTCGGCGCCTTCGCTCAAAAAATCCATCTCCATCATCACCGCGCCCGCCATCGGCGCGATGGCCAGCCGGTCCACGGCGAAGACGGAGGGCTTGTCGCGTTCATCCGCCCTGGTGATGATGCAGGCGATCTGCGTCCATCCGCCCGGCGCCGCGCCAAGGTCCACCACGCGCATGCCCGGTTTCAGCAGCTGGAATTTCTCATTCAGGTCAAGCAGCTTATACGCTGCGCGGGAACGATAGCCATCGGCTTTCGCCCGGTGCACATAGGGATCGTTCAACTGCCGCTGCAGCCAGAGCGTGGAGGAGGTCTTGCGTCCGCGCGCCGTCTTCACCCGCGTGCTGAGGTAACGCTGCCCGCCCGTTTTGCTGACGCTGCCGCCGCCTGGCTTTTTGCCGCCTGAGCCTGTTTTGCCGCTCATCCGTGAAAATTCTTCTGAAAGAGGGAAAGCAGAATGCCCTCGCGCACGCCGCGGTCGGCAATGGTGATGGACTGCATGGTGGTGGCCTCGCACGCCGCCTGCAGGATGCTGCACCCGGCCATGAGGAAATCCGCCCGCTCGGTGCCGATGCAGGCATTGGCCTGCAGCGTCTCGAACGGCTGCTGCAGCAATTCGGCGATCAGCTGCTGGAGCGCGGGCACGTCCATGCGCATGCCATCCACCTGGCGGCGGTCGTAACGTGGCAATTGCTTGTACAGCGCCCCCAGCGTCGTCACCGTGCCGGAGCAGCAGATCATCTGCACATAGTAACGCTGCATCAGCTCCGTAAAACGGTGCCGCTCGGTGAATTGCTGGAACGGCCCGCGCAGCTCGGTGAGCAACTCACCGTAGCGCGCGGCATCGATGCGGCGCGCATTGTATTTTTCCGCCGCCGACATCACACCCACGGGGTAGGATTCCCACCCCACCACACGCGGTGCCAGCACGTTGCGCATATCCACCAGCATCATCTCCGTGCTGCCGCCGCCGATATCGAGCATCAGGCAGTAATCCGTCACGGAATCCAGCAGCGGTGAACAGCCCATGAAGGCCAGTACCGCTTCGTCCTTATGGCTGATGATGTTGAGGTTCAGCCCCGTCTGGTCTTTCACGCGTTGGATGAACTCGCCGCCATTGGCCGCCTGGCGGCAGGCCTCGGTCGCCACAAAGTGACTATCCACCACGTTATAATTCTGGAGTTTTTCCGAACAATGCTTAAGCGCCGCCAGCGTGCGTTCCATCGCTGCGTCCGAAAGCCGCCCCGCATGGCTTAACCCTTCGCCCAGCCGTACGATTTCCGAATAGCTGTCGATCACTTTCAGCCGTCCGCGTTCCTCACGCGCCACCATCAGGCGGCAATTATTGGTGCCGAGGTCGAGTGCGGCATAGACGGGGGTGTTTTTGTCGATGGGTAGACGTTCATAGGGAGCATGCGTGCGCTCACGCCGCTCCCCATGCCGCTTGCCATGGGGCTCATGCGCCGAATCATGGCCAGGCTCACGCCCGGCATGAAAATAGCCAGTATAGGTCATTGGGCTTAGCCCTTTTATTTTTTGTTTCGAACTTGGGCTTATTCTGCGCCTTTGGCCTTAAGGCGTCAAGCTGTCTTTGGAATCAGCCTAAATTCCACTATTGCCTTGGCGCAGCCGCCCGTTTCAGCCGGTCATTGATGGCCAGGCCCAGGCCTTCCTGCGGAATCGGCATCACGGCAATGGATGCATAGCCGGAACCTTCATCCAATGCATGCAGAGCGCTGAATAGCCGGTGCGCCGCTTCCGCCAGGTCGCCGCCTTCGCTCAGCTGCGCCACCCGCACCGCGCCGGGAATGGCAGGGCCGAAGGCCAGCAATGCCTCGTCAGGCCGCACCTCCATGGCATTCAGCCGCACCGACAGACGCGGGGCATAATGGCTTTCCAGCATGCCGGGGGCGGGCAGGGGGGCATGTGGTTTTACGGCTTCCGCGTCACGGAGCTTCGGAATCACAGCCGCAAGCTCCGTCGGGGTGATGCCGCCCGGCCGCAACAGGGTGGCCCCGTCATTCGTCAGCTGGATGATAGTGGATTCAAGCCCGTTCACGCATGGCCCGCCATCCAGAATGAGAATGCCCGCATCCGGCAACCCGTTCAGCACATGCTGCGCCGTGGTGGGGCTGATGCGCCCGCTCGGGTTGGCGCTGGGCGCGGCGATGGGGCAGCCTGCTTCGTCCAATAAGGTTTGCGCCAGCGGGTGCGCAGGCACGCGCAGGGCCACCGTGTCGCCACCTGCGCTGACGGCCTGGGCCAGGGCGCAACCGGCTTTGCGCGGCAGCACGATCGTCAACGGCCCTGGCCAGAAATGCTCCAGCACGCGCCGTGCGACGGTGGAAATCTCGGCATAACGCGCAGCCTGTTCCAGATTGCCCACATGCACGATCAGCGGATTGGCCGAAGGCCTGCCTTTTGCGGCATAAATTCCCGCCACGGCATCGGCATTGGTTGCATCCGCGCCAAGGCCGTAAACCGTCTCGGTCGGAAACGCCACCAGTCCGCCTTCGCGCAGCCGCGCGGCCGCGCGGGAAATTCCTTCGCGGTCGGCCATTAAAATGGAAGTGGCTGCTTGATTTACCATGGCTATGCGTTAATCTTGTACGAACGTAGTGAGTTGGGCCATTGAGGCCCCGCCCGCTAATGCGGGCGCAGTCCTGCGCGAAGCGCAGGTTAGGCAACAACTATAGCGACTAACGAAAGTTAGTAGCTATAAATAAATTCGGTGAACGAACGGAGAGGCTTATGTCGCACAAGGTTATTACCATTGCCCAGCAAAAAGGTGGAGCCGGAAAAACGACCCTCAGCGCCCACATCGCTGTGGCCCTCAGCCAGCGCGGGCTGCGCGTCGCCGTCATTGATATCGACCCCCAGGGCAGCCTCACCCAATGGCACAAGCTGCGTGAGGAACGCTTCGGCGAAGGCTATACGGGCATGAACTTCACCCAGCTTTCCGGCTGGCGCCTGGGTGGCGAGATTTCCCGCCTCAAGCGCAACCACGATGTCATCATCATCGACAGCCCGCCCCATACCGAAACCGAATCCAAAACCGCCATCCGCAGCGCCGATCTGGTCATCATCCCCGTACAGCCGAGCCCGACCGACCTCTGGGCCACCAAGGCGACGCTCGATCTGGCGGCCAACGACAGCCAGGCCGTGATGGTGGTGATGAACCGCGTGGCCGCCAATGCCAGGCTGGTTGACGCCATCGCCAAGCAATTACCCAACCTTGCCGAAACACGCCTCGGCAACCGCATCGCCTTCGCCAGCTCCATCATGGAAGGCCGCTGCGTGACGGAAACCCAGCCTTCATCCCCCGCCGCCGCGGAAGTCAAGGCGCTGGCACAGGAACTCTGGGATGTCCTTCAGCTCGATGGTGAGCCGGTGGAAGAAGAGGAAACCGAGGCGGCATAGCGCCACTTCGCTACGCTAACATGACAGGCTTTATTTCTTCTTATTCTTCTCAAGCGATTTCAACAAATCGCTCTCCAGCTTGCCGACTGCATTTTCCGCATTGGCCATGGAAGGTTTGCCGTCCACGCATTTGTCACGCTGCCACAGCGGCATAGGTGCGCTCAGGTTCACCTCGTTCCATTTCGGGTGCCCGTTGCTTTGCAAATCACTGAAAGAGCTTTTGATGGCCGCGCCCAGTTCATGCACATCCTCACAGCGCTGGCGGCGTTCGCTGGCGCTCAGGTCCTTGTCGTCGCTCCCATGCACCATCAGCACCGAGGTCACCGCAATGGTCGGCACACGCGTGTCGGAAAAGAGATAGTCCGCGCTGCTGATGACCGATGCCTTGTATTCGCGCATCAGTTTGGGGTCTTCCAGCGCGAGGAAATGCACCTGGCCGAGCAGCTGTTTATAAGCAGGCGAGGGTTCCTTGCTCAGGCTTTCCATGTTCTTGAACAGCTTCACCGGCTTGCCGCCGACAAAGAACATCGCGTCCGCCTTGCCTTCCAGCACGGCCGCCGCGGCCTGCGGCGGGGAAAGACGCATGATTTCCGACGGCTTGATGCCGAGGATGGACATCACGTTCATGGCCGTCAGCCAATGGCCGCTGCCTTCCGCGCCCACCGCCACGCGCTTGCCGTTCAGCCCTTGCACATCGGCAATATCGCGGCGCGCCAGCAGGTGAACCTCTTCGTTGTATAGCGGGTAAAGCAGGCGGATTTTATTGGCGGTGGCCTTGGTTTCCGCCGTACCGGAACGCTTGAGGAAACCCAGCACGTCCGACTGCACAATACCCACCGTCGAATCCTCCGCATGGGCGATGCGGTTCACATTCTCCACCGAGCCGCCGGTGCTTTCCACCTGCACTGTCACGCCGTCCTTGGCCACGGCTTTTGCGACATCCTTGCCAATGCGCACATAAGTCCCCGTTTCGGGCCCGGTCAGCATTACCATATCGGTGGAAGCCATCGCGAGCGTTGGCCACAGCAACAGCGAAGCGGCGATGAACATGCGCATGAGAAATACTCCTGAGTCGATTATGGGCGCTGAAGCAGGTCCAGCAGACGTTTTTCATCCACCGTTTCCGCCTTGCTGGCGACCGTCGGGGCCGTATTGGCCGGTGTGCTGCTGGCGGGTGCTGCGCGCACAGGTTCCGGGCGTACAGTTTCCGGGCGTACAGTTTCCGGCGCGGCGGCACGGGAAGCAACAGGAGAAACCGGCATCGGTTTGGCGGCGGGTGCGGGCATCGGGGCAGAAACCGCGGCGGTGGCAACAGGCTCCTGTTTACCCATTGCTCCGCCCACCGGCATTTCCGGAGCAATCGCGGTATTCACAGCATTGCGCATCGGCGACGGCTGCGGAAGCGAAGCCGGTGCCGTCAGCGGAGCCTTGCTCAGGCTGCCGCCGCTCACTTCGGCTTTCGGTGTCACGGTGATGCTCGGCATCAGTTCCACCGGCTTGGCGAGCACCGGCGCCACGGGGGCTGCCGTGCGCACGGGGCCGTTAAAGCTATGGCTTTCCGGGTTTTTGGGCATGCTGGGCAGCGAAGGAATGGCCGAAGGCGGCGCTTTGCTTGCAACCGGCGCGGTAACATTGCTCACCTCGTGGGAGGATTCCACCGTCACCGGTTCATCCACCGGCAGCGCCGACGTATCGGCGGAACCTTCGGCAACGGTGCTAACCGGCGCAGGCTCATCCTCATGCAGCCATGACATGAACAGGCTGTACATCGCAAAAATAGCCGCTGCGATCATCAGGTAGCGCACGGGCAGGGGAATTTTGCTCCAGAACCGGGCTTCCTTTTGCTCGGTCAGAACATATTCCGGCCGTGGCGCTGCGGGGCGGGCGATTTTGCCCATGGGCGCTGGGTTGAGCGCCGCCTTGGACTGCATTTTATCCGCCAGCTTGTCTGCCAGGGAGGGCTTGCCGGTAAACGGGTTGATGGCGCGGTCCGCAGCCGGTGCGGCTGGCTCGGGTTTGGCCGCATCAGCAGGGGCGCTGTCTTCGGAGGCGACCGCCGTGAACCGGTCTTTCAGCGAGGGACGCGCCGGTTTGGCGGTGACAGGTTTAGCCTCCGTCTGCGCGGGCGCAGCCTGTGATTCTTTAATGGTGGCTGTCTGTTCTTCCTTATATTCAACAACGGTCGCGGGAGCGGCAGCGTCGGCCACCGCCTTGGGGTTGGCGCTATCGGCCATGGCCGGTTCCGGCGCAGCGGGCGTCGGAGCCACCGCCAAAGGCGCAACATTCACGGCCTCGGCCTTTATATTGTCAGTTTCGGCCGCTTCAGGCCTGGCGGGTTCCGCTTTCGCCACCGGCTTGGTGGCAAAGCTGAAAAGCGATTCCGCCACGCTGACGCCGCTGCCGACGGCAGGTTCCACGGTCTCTTCCGCGCTGCTGATGATGCGAAAAGGGAGGTCCTTCTTCAACGGCATGGCCGCAGCTGGGGTGGTAAAGGGTGACGCGGGCGATGCCTTAGGCTCGGGCGCTTTCAGCTCGGGCAGTGGTTGCTCGGGTTTCTGTTCGGTGTTTTTTGCCTCGGGTGCTTTGAATTCCGGCATTTTCGGCTCGGCTTTAGCCGTCGATTTCTCCGCGATTTTCTCGGCCTTGGCGGGTTTTACGTCTTTAGCAAGCGCCTTTAAGGGAATGGGCGCGGGAATATCGTTGCTGGCAGGCAGCACAAAAGGCATGGGCGCGGGCGCTTGCTCTGCCTTCGGGGCTGGTATTTCTGCCTGAAGCGGTGCGGGCTGCGCGGGCAATGGCGCGGCCAGAGCTTCGGTTAAGGTTTTTTCATGTTTTACTGCGGGAGCGGCCATCACCGGCGCAGGGGCTGGTTCCACAGGTTTTTCTGCCACCGGTGCAGATGCGCTCATGGAAATGGGCCTGCTACCAAACCCGGATACCGGCTGGCCTGCCTGCGGGGTATGACCCACGGTGGAATAACCCGCGCCACTGCCACCGATTTGATTAATCAAATCGTCAACACGGGGGGATATTTTGATTTTCGGCGTTTGAACAGTGCTTGCGGGCAGCACGGCGCCACGCGGTGCGCCGGTACTTTCCTGTTCAATATCTGCCGGTTGGGCAGCTGATTCTTGAAAACGTTTCACGGCACTACGGAGCATGGAGGTTCAAAGCCCTTGATTGCAAAGGAGCGCCACATTACGAAAGTTTATTTTTCGTCGCAAGTAAGCATATTGCTATTCACGAAATATTCATAAAAAAACCATGCCGTTCATATTCAATAGCTTACCAGAATTTCAACCGTCGCGCACATCGCTTCTTGTTTGGTATCAACAACATGGGCGAAAATCGCTGCCATGGCGTCACACCAGGGACCCTTATGCCATCTGGGTTAGCGAAACCATGCTTCAGCAAACCCAGGTCGCCACCGTCAGGGACCGTTTTTACTCGCCCTTCATGAAACGCTTCCCAACCATACGTTCTCTCGCCGAGGCCGATGAGCAGGCGGTGATGAAGGCATGGGAGGGGCTCGGCTATTATCGCCGCGCCCGCCACCTGCATATGGCCGCCCAACAATCCATCGAGGGCATGCCGCAGACGGTGGAGGGGCTCATGGCCTTGCCCGGCATCGGCCAGAGCACGGCCCATGCCATCGCCGCCTTTGCATACCGTCACCCCGCGCCGGTGCTGGACGCCAATGTTCGGCGCGTACTCGCCCGCTTCTTTGCCTTGACGGATCCTTCCGTAAAGGAATGGTGGCAAGCTGCCTGGGCCTTGCTCGATACGGAGCACCCGGACGATTACAACCAGGCCATGATGGATATCGGCGCGATGATCTGCACCCCGCGCCAGCCCGCCTGCGGCCTGTGCCCGTTATCATCTCAATGCAAAGGCAAGGAGAACCCGGGCGCATACCCCTTGCCGAAAGCCAGAAAATCCACGCCGACCCGCCGCATGATCTGGCTGGTGATAACGGACGATGCCGGAAACATCGCCATGTGGAAACGTGACGAGGCCCATCTCGGCGGCCTCTACCGGGTGCACCATCTACCGCCGGAGGCGCCCATCGGCCCCTCCTGGAAAAAGCTCGGCTCCATCAAACAGGTCTACAGTCATTACACCTTGCTGGCCGACGCCTACATGATTGGAAAGGGAGATGCCCAGGTGCTTCCGGCCCATGCGCAATGGGTAACCTTGCCCGCCGCTAGAAGGCTGCCTAGTTCAAAGGCAGAGCATAAGCTCTTTGCATTGCTTGAGAATGCTGAAACAGCGCAACGGCGCTAAAACTTCTTCACATCCATCTGGATGGGGCCGTCCGCACGACCATGGATGAACTGCTGCACATAGGGGTTGTCGCAGTTATCCAGCTCGCTCACCGGCCCGTGCCAGATAATCTTGCCCTTGTAGATCATCGCCACGCGATGCGCGATTTTGCGCGCGCTCGCCATATCATGCGTGATCGAAAGGGTGGTCAGCCCCTTCTGGCGCGTGCAGCTGATGATAAGGTCGTTGATGACGTCCGACATGATCGGGTCCAGCCCCGTGGTCGGCTCGTCGAAAAAGATGATGTCGGGGTTGATGGCAATGGCCCGTGCCAGCGCTACGCGCTTTTGCATGCCGCCGGAAAGCTCAGCCGGTTTCAAATTGGCCACATCGGCGGAAAGCCCTACGGCGGCCAGTTTTTCCACCGCCAGTTCCTTGCACTGCTTGCGGCTCAGCTGGCCTTTTTGCAGCGGCACGAAGGCCACGTTTTCCCACACGCTCAAACTGTCGAACAGGGCGCCGCCCTGAAACAGCATGCCGAACTTGCCCATCAATGCATCGCGCGCATTGCCGCGCAGGTTGGTCACTTCCTTGCCGTCGATGCTGATGCTGCCGCTGTCAGGCGTCAAAATGCCGAGGATGCATTTGATCAACACCGATTTACCCGTGCCCGACCCGCCGATCACCACCAGCGATTCACCCTTGCGCACTTCCAGGTCCACCCCGTTCAGCACATGCTTGGGGCCGAAGCCCTTGGTCACGCCCTTAACGGCGATCTTTACCGGTGCGCTGGCCAGCACGGCGTCGCTGGCGGGGGCGTTCTCGGGAACGATCTTGATGGTTTTGCCCAGTGTTTTGGCAGGTGTTTTGCGTGGTGGCATGTTACTTCGCAAAGAAAAGTTCGGTGATGAAATAATTGCTGAGCAGGATCAGGATGGAAGCAGACACCACGGCATTGGTGGTGGCCATGCCCACGCCCTGCGCGCCGCCTTTGGAATGATGGCCGTGATAGCAGCCCATCAAGGTGACGATGAAGCCGAACACGCCCGCCTTCACCAGGCCGGAAACCACGTCCTTCGTTTCCAGATATTGAAACGTGGCGCGCAGATAGGGACCGGTCGCAAACCCGAGCTTATGCACCGCCACCGCGTAGCCGCCCATCACGCCGATGATATCGGCCACCACCACCAGCGCGGGCAGCATGATGAGCCCGGCCCACAGGCGCGGAGCGAAAAGATACTTGAACGGGTTGGTCGAAAGCGTCACCAGCGCGTCGATCTGCTCTGTCACGCGCATGGTGCCGATCTCCGCGGCAATCGATGCGCCCACACGCCCAGCCACCATCAGGCCCGCCAGCACGGGGCCAAGCTCACGGGTGATCGACAGCACCACCACGATGGCAATGGAACTCTCGGCGGAAAAACGCGAAAAGCCCGAATAGCTCTGCAACGCTAGCACCGCGCCTGTAAAGATGGCCGTCAGCCCCACTACGGGCAGCGAGTAATAGCCGATTTCCACCATCTGCTTAAACAGTGCGCGCCCATAAAAAGGCGGCGTCAGCATATGGCGAATGCCGTTGCCGGTAAACAGCGCCAGCCTGCCCACCGCTTCAAGAAACAGCAGAACGGGGCCACCGATGGCGGCAAGGATGTTCAATCGCTGCAAAAATGAGCCGTTGTTATTTGCGGGGGTGGCATCCATCAGCGGCACATCCCGCCGGTAACGACCATAATCCTATGCATGCGCATGAACACTCGCCAATCCGTTGATGTAATGACGCTGAAGGCGCTTGCCCAGCAGCGTCAGGATTTCATACCCCATCGTGCCTGCCTCCGCAGCAACTTTTTCGACCGGCTGCAGCGGGCCGAACCATTCCACCCATGCACGGCGGAGGAAATCATCCTCCAGTTCGCTGACAATCAGCGTTACCAGATCCATCGACACGCGCCCGCCGATCTCGCATGGCACATGGCGCACGCCGTCCGTCAGCCATACATGGCCGCCGTTGCTCAGGCGGCGTGGCAACCCGTCGGCATAGCCGAGCGGGGCGACGGCGATCTTTCCGTCTTCGGGCATCACATAGCTTGCGCCATACCCGACCGAATCGTTTTTTTTCACGTCTTTGAACATTATCAGCGGCGCCGTCAGCGTGGCGATGGGATGGATTGCTTCCTGCATTTTCGGCGTCAGGCGAATGCCGTAAAGCGCGGCTCCGGGGCGCACTTCGTCAAAATGCCAGGCGGGCCCCAGAAACATCCCCGCCGAACTGGCAAAGCTAAGCGGAATATGCGGCAATTGCTTGCGCACCAGGCACATATTGGCATGTTGAAAGCCGTTCAGCGGGTGTTCGGGCTCATCCGCGCAGGCAAGATGGCTCATCACCTGGGTGACGGAAATACCCTCCAGCCTGCCGGGTTGGTTGAACAGCTCCGTAAAACCTTCCATGGCAAACCCAAGCCGGTGCATGCCCGTGTCCACATGCAGCGTGGCGGGCAGGGCGCGTCCAAGCTTTTTTGCCGCCGCCTGCCACCAGTAAAGCTGCTCCGGGCAATTGATCACCGCTTCCAGCCCGGCTTCCGCCATCGGCAGGGCCGTGTCCTTATCCGGCCCGTGCAGCACGGCGATGCGGACGGAGGGAATCTGCTCGGCCAGCGTCAGCGCGCCTTCCATATGGGCCACGTAAAAGCGCTGGCAGCCATCCATGGCCAGCTCCTGCGCCACGCGCTCCATTCCCATTCCATAGGCATTGGCCTTCACCACGCATGCCACGCGGCTGTCACCCGCCAGCTTCTTCAGCTGCTGGTGATTATGCCGGAGCATGGCGAGATCGACGGTGAGGGTGGCGGTATGGGTCACAAACGGTCCGTGTAAAATACCAGGGGAATATCCCTTGTTTTACGCTTTGCCGCCAGTATTTTTTAACCGGAGCGCGCAGCGCGACTGGCCCATTGAGGGCCCGCGCCATAATTGGCGCGTAATAGCGAGCGACGCGAGCCAGCAAAAAAAACATGGCCTAATCTTTTATCTGGCCATGGATAAAAACTAAGGCCAGAAGCGCCGTGTTAGCCAGCACGATGGACGGCCCGGTGGGGATATCCCAATGCAGCGATGCCGCCATGCCCATCAGCACGCTCACCAGCCCGCTGACAATGGCCCACACCGCCATACCCGCCGGGGTGCGTGCGATAAAACGCGCCGTGGCCGCAGGCAGCAGCAGCAGCGCGCCCGTCAGGAGCACGCCCACCACATGCATGGCCACCGCCACCGCCGCCGCCAGGGTAAGGGCAAACAGCATTTCGGCCTTGCGCACGGGCAGCCCGTCGGCCATCGCCAGGCCCGGGTTGATGCTGGCCAGCACCAGCGCCTTCCAGCAATAACGCGTCACCGCCAGCAGCGCCACCAGCGCCAGCGCCGCCGTCAGCGCCACATCCTCCCAGCTGGTGGCCAGCACATCGCCCATCAGCAGCCCCATCAGCCCGCCGGAGCTTGTGCCGCTTAGCCCATACAGCACCAAACCGCCCGCCAGCATGCTGTGCGAGAAAATGCCGAGCCAGCTGTCCTTTGCCAGGTCGGCGTAACGCTGCGCATAGGTCAGCGCGGCGGCCAGAGCCAGGCTGTTCACCATCACCCCGATCCAGGGATTCACCTGAAACAGCAACCCCGCGCCGATGCCGAGCAGGGCCCCATGCGCCAATGTATCGCCGAAAAAAGCCATGCGCCGCCACACTACCAGGCAGCCCACCGGCCCCGCCATCACCGCCAGGGCGGAGGCCGCAAGCCAGGCGCGCAGCAGCCAGTCATGCATCTCCAGCCACTCAATCATGCGCGCAATCCTCTCCATGCACATGCACCCCGGCATGGTGATGGTCGTGATGGTGCGTGTAAGGCGCCACAATCGCGCTTTGCGGAAACATGGCCTTGAAAGCCGCATTGCCGCGCACATGCTCGGGCCTGCCTTCGCAGCACATATGCTGGTTCAGGCACAGCACCCATTCGCTGGAGGAAAGCACCCAGTTCAGATCATGCGAAACCAGCAGCACGCCGCATCCCATCCGTTGCCTGATTTCATCAATATAGCGGTAGAGCGATAATTGCCCTTCCGCATCCACGCCCTGCACCGGTTCGTCGAGGATAAGAATATCCGGCCGCTTCAGCACCGCCCGCGCCAGCATCACACGCTGCAATTCCCCGCCGGAAAGCTGGTGCAGCATGCGCCCTGTCAGGCGTTCGATGCCCGTTTCATGCAGCACCGTATCCAGCATCTCCCCATCGCCGCCGATGAAATACGCCACCGTCATGGGAATAAACGGATGGGTGGCCATGCGTTGCGGTACATAGCCCACACGCAACCCTTCTTTCCGCCAGATATGCCCTTCCGTCGGCTTTTCCAGCCCAAGCAACAGGTTCACCAGCGTTGTTTTGCCAGCGCCATTGGGACCGATCAGGCTGAACAGTTCACCTTTGCGAAGCGTCAGATGGATGTGCCGCAGCAGCTCCTTGCCATGCGTGGTATAGCCGAGATGTTCCGCCTTCAGCAGAATTTCCTCGGTGGCGTTGGTGGTGTGATCGGTGCGGCGGGCCATGGGCATCACGTTTGGGCTATTGCATGAGCGTCTATACATCATCATGATGCCGCCTGTCAGATTTATCGCAGGGGAGGGGCGCATGCACGGGATCATCCGGATGATCATTAGCATCGGCATCATGTTGACGGCGGCATGGGTGGCGCCCGCGCGCGCGGAGGACACGCCCAGGGCGAAGCTGGTGGTGAGCCTTCCCATCCTCGCCGCGCCCGTGCGCCAGCTGGTGCAGGACTGGGCGGATGTGGACGTGCTGCTCAAGCCCGGCATCGGCGGTGCGCACGATGCCGCTTGGCCGCCTTCCGCCGTCGCCGGCCTTCAAAAGGCCGATGCCGTGATCTGGGTTGGCCCCGATATGGAGCAAAGCCTTGTTCCCCTGATGCAGTCCAAACATACGGGCTTCACCTACATGCTGGAAAACGCCAAGGCGGCGCCCTGGCTGCGCGTGGTCGGCAAAATTGAGAAGGTGGACGCGCATTTCTGGATGGAGCCCGACGTGCTGCGCCAGGTGCTGCATTGGCTCTCCATTGAGCTTCAGCGCGACTTTCCTTCTCACGCCAATGCCACCATTGCCGCCGAGCTGAAGCTCGATGCCGAATTGAAAGCGCTGGAGCGCGAACTCGACAACAGCCTTCTGGCATGTCGGCCCATGCAGCTGGTGGTGATGCATGACGGCTTCCGTTACTGGGAGCGCGCCTACGGCATCCGCACCATGACGTCGCTCGGCGGGCTGGAGGGCGCGGGCATTTCCGGCATGAAAATGGGTGCACTGAAAAGCGCGCTGGTGCAAAGCAAGGCCTGTTGCCTCATTACCGAGCCCGAGCAGCAACCCGCTGCTGAAAAGCTCGGCGCCGAACTTGGTCTGCCTGTGCTGACGCTTGATCCGCTCGGGCTGAACATGGCCTCCGGCCAGAGCTACGCGGCCCACATGCGCCAGCTGGCCGCAACCGTTGCAAACGCCTGCCAGGCCGATTCGCGGCAATAGGATGCTAACCGCTTAGATTAAATCTATGTAATCTAACGCATCACTCGTTGCATGAAGTAAAAAGCCCGATAATATCCGCCACAGACGTAGACAACCTATGTCCATTCAACTCCTAAACCTATGGATTGTATCATGAAAAAACTGCTCGCTCTGGCTCTGGCCCTCGTTATCGCTGCTCCGTTCGCTGCTCAAGCTACTGAGAAAAAAGAAGAGAAAAAAGTTGAAACCAAAGTTGAAGCTGCTGCTCCGGCTGCTGGTGAAACCACCACGACCACGACCACCGAAAAGAAAGAAGAAAAAGCTGCTCACTAAGAGCTCCTTTTCTTTCTACGAAAGCCGCGGCTATTTAGCCGCGGCTTTTTTTATGCCTTCTGGTTGAAGGGGTAGGGTAAGGCTAAGAAGCCTCGCGGCCCCAGGCCGCCACCGCAAGGGCGGCATGATGGACTCATCATAGTCTGGCTAGTTCTGTTGAAATACGAAGCAGGATTCCTGCGCGGCAAGCAGCGTCTGGCAGGCAGAGCGTGCCTGATCCTGGCTCAGCCCCGCAAGCCGCGCGCGGTGCAGCTTGCTTTGGCCTTCGCCCACATTGGTGATGGCGATGGCCGCACCGTGCAGTGCGTTTTTAGCCAGGGCCGAGGCATGCGCCACCGCCGCCGCCGCATCATGGGGGTCGGAAAAGGTGCCGACCTGAATCCCCCAGCGCGCCGTCGGGGTTACGCCTGGTTGCGTTAGCTGCGCGGCATTCTGCTGTGCGGTAATGGCCGCGGCGGGCACCTGCGGTACGGGGGCGGGGGCGATGCCCGCGGCCACGGTCGGCTTGGTGGCGAGCGTGCCCGCGGCAGGCGCAGTCATCGGCATGGCGACCTGCGGTGTAGCTTCCTGGGCGGGGGCGCCTTTGCCCGCAACCGGCGTCGGAATATTACCGGCAAACACTTTCATGAAACGATTGGCCGGTTTGGCATCATCACTCACCTTGGGTAAGGTGGGGGCGCCGTCATCCGTGTCATTATCATCGCTGTTATCCAGGTCCGCAAATGCCATATCCTTCGAGGGGGCCCGTCCATCCAGCTGTGCAAAGCTCTTATCCAGCATGCTGATCATCTGGTTGTCTCGGCTTTTGGAGCTGACACCACCCATGATGACGGCCACAATATCGTGCCCGTTGCGGCTGGCCGTGGTGATGAGGTTAAAGCCCGATGCGCGGACGAAGCCGGTTTTCAGGCCTGTCGCCCCCCGGTAATAACGCATTACGCGGTTATGCGTTTCGTAGGTCTTGCCTTTGAAACGGAAATCGATGGTTTTGAAAAGGTAGAAATAATCCGGAAAATCGCGTTCCAGCGCAATGGCAATCCGCGCCATGTCCTTGGCGGTGGTGACCTGCTGCGGGTGATGAAGCCCGTTGGCGTTTTTGAAGGTGGTGTTTTTCATGCCGAGCGCGCGCGCCTTCTGCGTCATCTTCAAGGCGAAATTCCACTCCGTATCGCCGATTGCCTCTGCCAGCACCACGGCGGCATCGTTGGCCGAGCGCACAATCAGCGCCTCCACGGCTTCCTTGACGGTGATCGTATTGCCCTCGCGCAGGCCGATATTGGTTTGCGGCTGGCCTGCGGCCTTGGCGGAAACCGAAAGCGGCGTGTCCCACCTCAGTTTGCCGTTTTTCACGGCTTCAAAGGTGAGGTACATGGTCATGGTCTTGGTCAGCGATGCCGGAAATCGCGGATCGTCGGCATTTTTGCTGTTTAAAACCCTTCCGCTATTGAGTTCAATCACATAGCTGGCAAAGCGTTCATCGGCATGCGCGGGGCAGCACAGGCTCAGCAAAAGGCTGAAGATGAGAGCCAAGCCCATGATAAATCCCATCATTTTTTGCGTTATGGATGGGTTTTTCAGGGGGGAAGCGAATGTCATAATGGCGTTCGGGCCTTGTTCATCAATATGGCAAACTTACACCACCCATTGTGGCGCAGAAGCCATTTTTACGCAAGATAAACCCAACATATCGCGTACGGAATGATTATGTTGCGGCGCACAAAAACACTTGCATGTTGATGCGCAATCATTATAGTCTTGCGACACTTGATGAAATAGGCGATTTGCACAGGAAAATCGCCGCTTTTGAAGATGGAGCCCGCTATGACGACGACCAACCAATCCAAGAAATCCGCCGTGGATGCCGCCAAAGAGGCAGCCAAGGACAATGTGAAAGCCTTCAACGCCGCCGCTGCCAAAAACGAAGCTGCCGCCCGCGAAACGGCGCGCAATGTCGTGAGCGACGCGGTTTCCGCCACCACCAAGGCGACCGATGCCGCCTACCAGACGGCCAAAACCGCCTACGAAACCGGTAAAAACTTTCAGCAGGTCGCCAAAGATGCCTGGAAGAACCCTGAGAAATTCGAAGCCAACGCCCGCCAGGCCGCCAAGCTGGGTGGCGATGCGCTGCGCGAGTTCTGGGAAACCGGTGCGCGTGAAATCCGCGAGACCCAAAGCAAATTCATGGCTTTCGGCCGCGAAGCTTCTCAAAACCTCAGCAAAACGACCGAGGCCGCTTCCCGCAACCTGACCGAAGTGCTCGACATGTCGCGTGAGAATGTGGAAGCCGTGGTGGAATCCACCAACATCACCGGCGAGGTTGCCCGCAACCTGGCCGAGGAAATCTACGGCTTTGCCAACCAGGCCTTCACCAACTCGGTGGAGCATTCCAAAAGCTTCCTGGGCTGCCGCACCATCAACGATGTGATGGATGTTCAGAACAAGTATTTCCTGACGACCGTGGACCTGTTCTTCAACCAGTCCGTCAAAATGTCCGACATGCTTTTCCGTTTTGCCAACGATGCCGTTGAGCCGCTGCAAAGCCGTGCCACCAACGCTTCCAAGCGCCTGAGCAAAAGCTTCTCCAAACAGGGTTCTTCTTACTAGAGCATCCTGAACGGACGTGAAAAGGCCCGCTCCGGCGGGCCTTTTTTATGGCTATCGTCACAAAACCGTTCACATGCGCCGTTATGTTCGCATTCTTGCTGTGTCTTCTAATTTTTCAGCGGAAAAATTAGGCACACCGGCGTGGCGTAAGCTGTTTGGCGCCGGTACGTTTTATTTACGGGAGCTGGAGACTCCCAAAGATGGATAAACTCCTTCTTCTTCTCGCGGTGCTGTTCGCGGCATTGCGAATCGCCCTGATGCTTGCATACGGCATCTAGGCGAGGGTCGGGCGCGCTCCTTGCGGGTGCGCCCCCCTTTTATGAGGTGCTATACATACCGAATCTTAACCGCCGCTTGGTAGCATGCAGTAGAAAATCCACAGGATATCCTTCATGCTCCGCCCCGTTCTTGCCGCCCTGCTATGCCTGCTTCCGTTCACGGCTTCCGCACAGTTCACAGCCCCTTCCGGCGAGGGCGGCGCGCAGATTCCCCCCGGTTATAAGAAATGGGACGGCGGCGGCGCGCAGCAGCCCCCGGCACTCAAGCCCGGCCAGAAAATGATCCAGTCCGGCACGGGCTTTTTCGTCAGCAATACCGGGCATATCATCACCAACGAACACGTTATCCACGGCTGCAAAAACGTCACCCTGCACGGCACGGTGCAACCCACACCCGCGCGGGTGATGGCCACCAACAACCAGTATGACCTGGCGCTGCTGAAAACCGACCTGCGCCCCACGCGCGTGGCCAACCTGCGCGATCAGCAGGGCGATATCCTCGTCAACGACCCCGTTCTGGTGATGGGCTATCCGCTGGAAGCCGGCATCACCGGCCAGTACAAGGTGAAGAAAAGCATCATCCTCGGCCTTCAGGGGCCGATGAACGAACCCCAATGGATCCAGTTCCGCGATGCAGCGTTGCAGGGCAACAGCGGCGGCCCGCTGCTGGATACCGCCGGCAACGTGGTGGGCGTGGTGGTCGGCAAAACCCGCATGACCGTGCATGACGACCAGAGCGGCCAGGAAACCGTAAAACAGGCCGACGTCGCCATTTCCCTCAACGTACTCAAACCCTTCCTGATGAATAACGGCGTCTATTTCCGCAGCCGCCAGTCCCAGTCCTATTACGCGCTGGACCAGGTGGAAGGCCAGGCAAGGGGCTATATCGTCAACATCCATTGCGATGCGGGCGGCTCACACTGATAATGCCTGTTAACGCGACAGTGCGTCGCGCTGAGCAGCCTTGAGCACGCTCCATTGCGACGGCCCACTTTTCGATAAGCGGGTCCGTCGCAGGGAGCAAAACATTAGTACTCTGCCATCATGTCCGGCATATCCTCGCCCGCATAATTAGCAAACCGCGTCGTGTCGCTGTGGAAGGCGAGCCTCACGTTGCCGATCGGGCCGTGACGCTGCTTGGCAATGATGACCTCGGCAATGCCGTGCAGCTTGGTCATGTCATCCTGCCATTGCTGAAATTTGGGCGAATCCTCCCGCGGCATGGAGCGCATCAGGTAATATTCCTCGCGGAACACAAACATCACCACGTCCGCGTCCTGCTCAATCGAGCCGGATTCGCGCAGGTCCGAAAGCTGCGGGCGTTTATCCTCGCGTTGCTCCACCGCGCGCGAAAGCTGGGAGAGGGCGATGACCGGGATGTTCAGTTCTTTCGCAATCGCCTTCAAGCCCTGCGTGATCTCGGTGATCTCCAGCACGCGGTTGGTCGCCGCCTGGGCGGATGTACCGCGCAGCAGCTGCAGGTAATCCACCACCAGCAAACTGAGATTATGCTGGCGCTTCATGCGCCGCGCCCGGGTGCGCAGCGCGCTGATGGAAATGGCCGGCGTATCGTCGATGTAAAGCGGCATCGCACTCAGTTCCACGCTGCCTTCCACCATCTTGGCGAAGTCATCTTCGTTCAGCTCGCCCCGGCGCAGGCGTGAGGAATTGAGCCCCGTAATACCGGCGAGCAAACGGCCCGCCAGCTGCTCGGCCGACATCTCAAGCGAGAAAAACCCGACCGATCCGCACTTGCCCTGCTTGCCGTTTTCCTCGAAATCCTTGGCGAATGCCTTTGCCGCCTCGCAGGCCATGGAGGTGGCCAATGCCGTCTTACCCATCGACGGACGTCCGGCGAGGATGATGAGGTCCGAATCCTGAAACCCGCCCAGCAGCCGGTCCATATCGATGAAGCCTGTGGTGCAGCCGCTCACGCGCCCGGCGTTGCGGTAGGCCTTCTCGGTACGGGCGATGGATTCCGCCACGGCCGTGGAAAGGGCTTTGACGCTGCGCTCCACCTGGCCGACGGTGGCCAGCGTGAACAATTGCTGCTCCGCGCGTTCGATCTGCCCGAAGGCCGAATCCCCGGCTTCCAGCACATAGGCTTCCTTTACCACCGTCTCGCCAATATCGATCAGCGCGCGCTTGAGCGCCAGGTCGTAAATCGTCTTGGCATAATCCGCCGCATAGACCAGCATGCCCGCGTTCGCCGCCAGCTGATGCAGGTAATCCGCGCCGCCCACCGGGGCCAGCGCTTCGTCCTTATCGAAAAAATGCTTCAGGGTTACCGGGTTGGCGATATGCCCTTTTTCCATCAGCGCCAGAACGGCCGCATAGATCTTTTGATGCACCGGCTCGTAGAAATGCTCGGTACGCAGAAAATCCCCCACATCGGTCTGCGCGTCGTTTTTGATGAGCAGGATGCCGAGCAGCGCCTGTTCGGCGTCGATGTTATGGGGCAGTTCCTGAAAGCCTTTCTCGGCTTTTTCGGGTTGCAGGGAAAGGATGCTGGCCAGGTTCTCCGCCATCAGCCGGTCTTCCTGAGCGAAGCCGTGAGGAATTTCTCGAGCGTGATGTTGCCGCGTTCATAGCGCGAATGCCGGTCCTCCGGGCAATCCACAAAGCCCAGGCGGCGATAGAGCCGGATGGCCCGCTCCAGTTTGGTATTGGAGATAATGTAGCAATAATCCGCCCCGAGTTTCTGAATCTCATCCAGCAAAAACTCCGCGAGCTTCTGGCCGGTACCGCGCGCCTGACTGCTCTCGTCCACGGCCATTTTGGTCAGCTCAAAGCGCCCGTCCTTGTGGCGGTACATGGCGCATGCGCCGATATAATTTCCATCTTCTTCCGCCACGGCAATCAGCCCGCCAGGGTTCAGGATATGCGTGACGGGATCGGTCAATGCGGCGGTATCCTCGGGCTCGATACGGAAATACCGTTCGATCCAGGCCTCGTTCAATTCCTTGAACGCCCTGAGCTGCGCGGGGTTTGAAACATCGATGAGGGAAACCGTAACCGCCATACCAATCCTTGAACACCCCCATCACAACAGAGGGGGAAGGCAGTATAGCCGCGTAAACGTGCTATGCAACGCCCTTTGAACGAACGGTTAGAAAACGGCGACCGTCAGCAGAATCAGTACCGAAGACAAAAAGCTGGCCGTGGCCAGATGCGTGATGACCATGTCCTGGTTGCTGTGCATCCAGCTGTTGAGCTTAGAACGCATATGCCTGCTCCTGTTTCTGTAATCATCTGTTTTTTCGTCCAGTTTAGATAGCCTTGCAAGGTTAATAAAGCATTAAATGCTCAGCAGGGCCAGCCGCGCCAGGCAAAGCGGGCGTTGGCGCGGCCCACGTGCTTCCCAGGGTTTTTCAGGCAGAATGATATCAAGATAACGCAATGCCAGCCAGGCATGCAGCATCACCGCGCGGCCGTGGCGCGGCACATGTTTGCGTGCGTTCCATGCTGCATGTGCTGATATTCGCGCCTGTTCCAGAATAGCCATATTAACAGGGGAAAGCGCATTCAGCCCATCGCCATGCAGGATGGCCTCGGCACTCAACCCATGAAGCTTCAACAGATTGTGCGGCAGCAGCACAAGCCCGTGTTCGGCATGATAGGGGATGGCCCGCAGAATGCCTACCAACGCCCACGCGATGCCGGCGTTTCGCGCGGCTTGTGTAGCTTGCTGCGTGGCATCGGGGCAGGCAAGCGCCAGCCACATGGCTGCCAGGCAGCCGCCGGTGCCGTCGGCATAATGCAGCAGATCCTCCACCGTCATAATAGGGGCGGTCTCCAGGTCCTTTTCCCGCGCACCCAGCCATTCATCCACCAGGGCTTCGGGCAGGTTTTCGGCAATATGCTGGGCGGCCAGCCGTTCCACCAGCGGGTGCGCGCGCGGCAATTTGCCCTCCCGCAGTTCTGCCAGCGCCTCGCGCCACCAGGTGAGGCGGATAAGGCCGGTCATCTCGTCGCTCGTGCTTTCACGCACGCGCGACGCTTCCAGGTTCAGCGCCAGCAGTGTATGCAAGGCCGGGCGCAGTGCAGCGGGCGCGCGCATGCTCATCAGGTAGCGGTCATAGTCCTGCCGTTGCAAATGCAAGGCAATCTCACGATTATTCAGCATGGAAACATGATGCTTGGGGTTGATAAAAGTTGGATAGGCCCTAGATTACCCCCATGCAACACATAAGACGGAGGCATTCATGCCCTTTACCCTTCCCCCGCTCCCCTTCGCGCCCAACGCCCTTGAACCGCACATGAGCGCCGAGACCTTCTCCTTTCACCATGGCAAGCACCATCAGGCCTATGTCACCAACCTGAACAACCTGATCGCCGGCACAGAATACGAAAACCTGCCGCTGGAGGAAATCATCCGCAAAACCGCGGGCGACAGCGCCAAGGCGGGCATCTTCAACAACGCCGCGCAGGTGTGGAACCATACTTTCTTCTGGCATTCCATGAAGCCCAAGGGCGGCGGCAAGCCGACCGGCGAGCTCGCCGGCAAGATCGACGCCTCCTTCGGCGATTTCGACAAATTTAAGGAAGCCTTCAAGGCCGCCGCCGTCAGTCAGTTTGGCAGCGGCTGGGCCTGGCTGGTGGAAGAAGCGGGCGAGCTGCGCATCGTCAAAACCGCCAATGCCGAAACCCCCATCACCAAAGGCCAGCGCCCGCTGCTGACGGTGGATGTGTGGGAGCATGCCTATTATCTGGATTTCCAGAACCGCCGTCCGGATTTCGTGGAAAGCTTCCTGGCCAACCTCGCCAACTGGGAGTTTGCAGCGAAAAATCTGACGCAGGAATTCAAGCTGGCGGCGTAACCCAGCTCATAAGCGCGTATCCTTGCCTCCGGCAAGGAAAAGTAAATGGAAAACCCGGCCGCCTTGGCCGGGTTTTTTTCATGCCTATTCCAGCGGCAGCAAGCAGGCCGCCACGCGGCGGCCTTCACCCATCAGCACATTGTAGGTACGGCAGGCCGCGCCTGTATCCATGCTTTCAATGCCAATCCCGGCGGGGAATTTTTCCTTCAGTGCCTGCCGAAACACCGGCTGCGCCATCTGCATGCGGCTGCCTGTGCCGATCAGCAGAACTTCCGGTGAATCTTCCATCTGGTATAGCGGCGCGTAGAGATTCACATCCCACAAATGTTCCCGCGTCCCCGGCCAGAGCGACACCTGATTGGCCACCAGCAGAATGGGCTCCCGGTAGGACGTGCCGTTCACCACAATATGCCCAGGCCCGTAGCGCTGGATGATCTTCAGCGCCTCGCGCATGTGCGGGGCGGTGAGCATCTAAATGGCCAGCGTTTTCGGGCGGCGCTTCAGCACATAGCTTGCCACGATGATTTTCGTCACCGTCACGGCGGTGAACATCGACGTCATGATGCCGAGCGACAGCGTCACGGCAAAACCCTTGATGGGGCCGGTGCCGTAATAATAAAGCAGCCCGGTGGCAATCAGCGTGGTGATGTTGGAATCCATGATGGTGCCGAAAGCACGGTCGAAACCCGCCACCACGGCCGACATGGGCGTGCGTCCGCTGCGGATTTCCTCCTTGATGCGCTCGAAGATAAGCACGTTCGCATCCACCGACATACCCATGGTCAGCGCGATACCCGCGATACCCGGCAGGGTAAGCGTGGCCTGCAGAAGCGACATGCCCGCCATCAGGATGACGATGTTCAGCGCCAGCGCGATGCTGGCGAACAGGCCGAATAATTTGTAACGGGCAAGCATAAAGCCCATCACCAGCACAATGGCCAGAACGCTGGCCCGCGCACCCGCTTTTACCGAGTCCGACCCGAGCGACGGCCCCACGCTGCGCTCTTCCATCACGGTGAGCGGTGCGGGCAGGGCGCCCGCGCGCAACAGCAACGCCAGATCGTTGGCGCTGTCCACGGTGAAATTGCCGGAAATCATGCCACTGCCGCCGAGAATCGGCTCATTGATCGTGGGCGCGGTGATAACCTTGCCGTCCAGCACCACGGCAAACCGTTCCTGCACATGTTTGGTCGTGACATCGCCAAACAGCCTGGCGCCTTGCGAGTTGAAACGGAAATTCACCACCGGCGAGCCGCGCTCAAAGGTTGCGTGCGCATCCACCAGCATATCACCGGACAGTAGGGATTTACGCTCCACGGCGACATAACCGGCATTGTGCCCGCCCGCGCGGTCCATCTCATAGGGAAGCACCATCAGGCCTTCCGGCACATCGGCAGGGCGGGCCGTGGTGGGGCGATATTGCTCGCTCACCATATGGAAGGTCAGTTTGGCCGTTTTGCCAAGCAGCTGCTTGAGGTGCGAAGGGTCCTGCAAGCCCGGCACCTGCAGCAGGATGCGCGTGTCGCCCTGGCGGGCGATGATGGGTTCGCGCGTGCCGGTCTCATCCACGCGGCGCCGCACGATCTCGATGGACTGGTCCAGCAGCTGACGCGTGGCTTCGCCCCTGGTGATGTCGGAGAATCCGAGCGTCACCTTGTCGCCTTCCACGGTGGTGGAGTAACGGTCATCCACGCTGCGTGCGATGGAGGCGATCTTTGTGCCCTGGGCCGGGTCGCGCAGCGTGAAGCTCACGCCGGAATCACTGGCGTTCAAGTCCTTGTAGCCGATGCTTTCCTTGCGCAGGTTGCTGCGCACCGCATCCACCATATGCTCGTTCTGGTCGCGGAAATAGGCTTTCTCATCCACCTGCAGCAGCAGGTAGGAGCCCCCCTGAAGATCAAGCCCCAGCACCACGTTGCGCGGCGCCACCCACCAATGGCCGCTTCCCTGAAGCTTCGGGAAGAAGCTTGGCAGCGCGACATAGGCGGCAAGCAGGCAGACGAGAACGGAAAAAACGATCTTCCAGGTGGGCTGGTGAAGCATGGGGAACTATTTCTTGGCCAGTGTTTTCGATTTGCCGGGTTTTGCCTTGGCGGCATCGGCGCCCGCATCATTGGCGGCTTTTGATTCCGATGCATTGCTCTTGGTAAGCACTTCGCCGATCGTGCTGCGCAGCACTTTCACCTGCACGCCATCGGCAATTTCCACCACAAGCTGTTTGTCATCTTCGATACGCGTTACTACACCGATGATGCCGCCTGCGGTCACCACACGGTCGCCACGGCGAAGCGCGCCGATCATTGCCTGATGATCGCGCATGCGTTTTTGCTGAGGGCGGATGAGGAAGAAATACAGCACCGCCCCAAACAAAATGAGCGGGAGGAATTGCCCAAGCGGTGACTGTGCGACGGCTGCCTGCGCGGCATCCTGAGCAAAAGCGGATGAAATGAACATGCGAACTCCTGATTCAAAAACTGTCAGGAGTTATAGCGCCTTTTGCCAAGCGTGCCAGTGGTAAAACCAATTGGAGCGCAGCGACTGGGTGCGACCGCACCCCGCGCCTTATTGGCGCGTGCAGAGAGCGGAGCGAGCCACTAAAGACAACTGATGCGCAAAGCGCATCAGTTAGCGGCGACGGTGACATCATCCTGCTTGCCCAACACGGCAATAGGGTCTTTCACCTCTTTGCCCTGGCGCAGGCTGAAATGCAGCTGCGGGCTGTCCACATGGCCTGTTTTTCCGACATAGGCGATGGTCTGCCCCTGGTTCACCTTTTCGCCTTTTTTCACCAGCATGTTCTGCGTGTGGGCATAGGCGCTGAGCCAGCCGTTATCATGCTTGATGATGACCAGGTTGCCATAGCCTTCCAGCTGGTTGCCCGCATGCACCACCGTTCCGGCGGAGGCGGCTTTCACCGGCGTGCCTTCGGCCGCGGCGATGTTGATGCCGTCGTTATAAAGCTTGCTTCCAGTATGGCTGATGATCTTTCCCTGCACCGGCCACACAAAAGCGGATTTGCTCAAGGGGGTTGCGCTGGCGGGCGCGTCTTTCGTTTCCAGCACCGCCGGTTTGGGCGCCATGGCCACGGCCGGGGCGGAAACCTCTTTCACCGCAGCCGTACTGACCACGGGCAGCGATGGCGCGCTGCCGGGAATACGCAGCTTCATGCCGAGCTTCAGGTCGGACGGGCTTCTCATGCCGTTTTCCTGCATAAGGGCATCCATCGGCACATTGTAGGATTTGGAAAGGCGATAAAGCGTTTCGCCCTGCTGCACCACATGGGTGCCGTCCTGGTCGCTGGCGGTCTGGATTTGCGCAACGGGTTTGGCTGTCAGCGTGGGGGTGGTGGGCGCGCTGATGGGTGCGGGAGATGCGCTGGAAAACTGTGGCAGCGGTTTCAGGCTTGCCGGTTCTGTCGCCGCAATGGGAGCAGGCTTAGCCGGCGCACTCAAATCACGGGAGGAAACACGGGCGGGTGCCTCCAGTTCCTTCACGCCGATGGAGCCACTCGGCACGGCCTTGACGGCAGGCTCATGCGCTATCCGCGCTTCAGACGGATTGGCAAAGCCATAGGCGGTTTCCATCCTGTCCTTACCGAAAAACTCCTCGCCCTTATATTCTACCATGGCAGGGTTTTGACTCGCGCAGGCTGCAAGGGCCAGAAAACTGATGCCAGCCAAGGCTGACTTGATGGTTGCGCCGCGCATGAAAAACTCCTGACTTTAAAGACGATTACGTAATCCACCCACAGCATGGGCAGATTTGGCCAATCTCAAGCTAGGAGAGATAAGTTAAGCGATCCTTAAGTGATCTCAGGAAAAGAAGTTCCGCCTAAAGGACAATAGGCAAAACGATTTGCATTATAAAAATACTTCTGAAGCGCGCAGCGCAACTGGACCATTGGCCCGCGCCTAATTGGCGCGTAAAGCGAGCGCAGCCACGGGGCATATGGAATAACGCAAGCGTTATTCCATATGCTGGCCGCCGTTGACGGAGATGGTCTCGCCCGTAATGAACCCGGCATGCTCATCCACCAAAAACAGCACCGTGCGGGCAATTTCCTCGGGCTTGCCGAGGCGGCCGACCGGGATCTGCGGCAGGATTTTCGTTTTGATTACCTCTTCGCTGACCGCCTGCACCATCTCGGTATCCACATAACCGGGGGCCACCGCGTTCACCGTGATGCCCTTGGCCGCCGTTTCGCGCGCCAGCGCCTTGGTGAAGCCGAAAATGCCCGATTTAGCGGCGGAATAGTTGGTCTGGCCGAACTGACCGAGCTGCGCGTTGACCGAGCTGATATTCACAATACGGCCAAAGCTTTTTTCCCTCATGGATTCAAGCACCGCGCGCGACATGTTGAAGCAGGAAGTGAGGTTGGTGCGAATCACGCTGTCCCACTGTTCGTAGGTCATTTTATGCATGAAGCCATCGCGCGTGATGCCTGCGTTATTCACCAGAATGCCAACCGTGCTGCCCAGTTCGGAAGCCACCTGCGCCACGCCGGCCTTGCAAGCCTCGTAATCGGCCACATCCCATTTGAAGGCCGGGATGCCGGTTTCTTTCGTGAAGGTCTGGGCGACGGAATCGCGCGTGGCATAGTTCACGGCCACCTTATGTCCGGCTTGTTTCAGCGCTACGGCAATGGCCGCCCCAATGCCGCGCGTTCCACCGGTGACCAGTGCGATTTTACCCATGTGATTCAAGCTCCCAATTATCAGGTTCGTTTGGTTTGTATGGTTTCACCCAAAACATGCACGACAGGACGTCGTGTCCAGCCTTGAGCGCGCTCCATGGAATCGTCAAACAGGGCGATTCCGGGAGCAAAAATTATCTTTCCACTGCCAGCGCCACGCCCATGCCGCCGCCGATGCACAGCGTCGCCAGGCCTTTTTTGGCGCTGCGCTTTTTCATTTCATGCAACAGCGTCACCAGCACGCGGCAGCCGGATGCGCCAATCGGGTGACCCAACGCAATCGCGCCGCCATTGACGTTCACCTTGCTGGCGTCAAAACCCAGCTCCTTGCTCACGCAAAGCGCCTGCGCGGCGAAGGCTTCATTGGCTTCGATCAAATCCAGGTCGCCCACGCTCCAGCCGATGCGCTTCAGCAGTTTCTGCGTGGCGGGAATCGGACCGGTGCCCATGATGTCCGGGCTCACGCCCGCATGTGCCCAGCCGCGGATGGTGGCGATGATTTCCAGCCCGCGCTTCTGCGCTTCCTCTTTTGTCATCAGCATCACGGCGGCCGCGCCGTCATTGATGCCCGATGCATTGCCCGCCGTCACGCTGCCTTCCTTGTCGAATGCTGCGCGAAGGCTGGCGAGGCTTTCCATCGTCGTGCCATGCTTGGGGTGTTCATCCGTGTCGATGATGGTGTCGCCCTTGCGGCCCTTGACCGTGAAGGGAACGATCTCATCCTTGAACTTACCGGCCTTCTGGGCGGCTTCCGCTTTCTGTTGCGAGGCGGCGGCGAACGCGTCCTGCTCTTCGCGGCTGATGGAGAATTTCTTGGCGATATTCTCCGCCGTAATGCCCATATGCTTCAGGCTGAAGGCATCGGTCAGCCCGTCAAACACCATCGTGTCCACCAGCTTGCCGTCACCCATGCGCAATCCGGCGCGCACATGCGCGGCATAGGGGGCAAGCGTCATGTTTTCCTGCCCGCCCGCGATCACAATCGAGCTGCCGCCTTCCAGAATCGCCTGATACCCCAGCGCCACCGCACGAAGACCAGAGCCGCATACCTGGTTCAAACCCCAGCCCGGCACCGTTTCGGGAAAGCCCGCATGGATCACCGCCTGGCGGCCGGGGTTTTGCCCCTGCGCGCAGGTCAATACCTGGCCGAGGATGACTTCGGACACATCGCCGGGCGCAACCTTGGTGCGCTCCACCGTTTCCTTCAGCACCGCCGCGCCCAGCATGTGTGCCGGTGTGTTGGAGAAACCGCCCTGAAATGCCCCGATGGCGGTACGCAATGCGCTGACGATGACGACCTCGGTCATGGAACCCTCGTATGTGAATTGGGATGAAATGCGCGGGCAACTTAACGAAAGCCGGGCTAACTGGCAATAGCCATGGAGATGCGACTTTCCTGCCATACTGCCGAGAGCGTCGCGCTGGCGACTGCTTCATTGCGCAGCATCACGAGCAAGGAGCAAGTTACATAAGCCGCTGCCGAGAGCGTTGCGCCAGCAACTGCTTCATTGCATAGCATCGCGGAGCAGGAAGCAAAGATTAAACTAAGCCTTTAGCCAATCGGCTAAAGGCGCCCATGCCTCTTGCGGCGCCATGCGGCTGCTCATCAGCCCGATATGCCCCAGCTTGGGACGCAGAACCTGTGCATGGGGCAGGGCGCTTTCCAGCGGTTTGCTGGCGGCGGGCGGCACCAGCTTGTCTTCCGTCGGGCAAACCAGCATCACGGGCATGGGCAGGGTTTGAGGTGTGATGTCATAGCCGTTGATGCGCCATTCGCCGCGCATCGGCAGGTTTTCCGCAAACCAGCGCACCAGGCATTGCCGCGCGGCGGGGGCGCTCATCGACACGGCCTCGTGCAGCCAGCGCTGCACGGCCAGCGCCACGGCGCTGTTCTCGTGGGCGCGTTCGCTCTCGCCTTGTTTGCCGAGTGCCTGAAACATCCTTGCATAACGCCAGATATCGGTGCGATAGAAAATCGGCTGCATCATGGAAGCAGGCAGGCAGCCATCGCGCTCAATCACGCTTTCCAGCACGCGGATGCTTCCTTCCTCCAGCATCAGCGGGTTGCTTTCCGGCGTGCGGAAATCCCACGGCGTGGTCAGCAGCACCAGCCTGGCGATCGGCGCTTCGCACGGCAGCTGCGCCGCCGCCATCGCCATCAGCCCGCCCATGCAATAGCCGATCAGCGAAAGCGGACGCTGCCACGTCTGGTGCAATGCCGCCATCGCGGGCAGCAGGCGCTGGGTGATATACCCGTCGATGCTCAAATGCCGCTCCGCCGGTCCCGGCTCCTGCCAGTCCATCACCGCCACGCCGAAACCCTGCGCCGCCAGGTGCCGCACAAAACTGCGCGACGGATGAATATCCATCATCCACCAGCGATTGATGAGGGAGGGCACCAGCAGCAAGGCGGGCTTTCCCGGCGCCGGGTGGCTGATGATGCGGAGTGCGCTGCTGCCCTGCTGCCACAACACCATGTAAGGCTCACGCGGCAACGGCGGCGTCTGCTGATACAGCGCCACGCCTTTCAGGTAATCGGTAATATCGTGTATCACCTGGCCTGCGGCGCTGTGCGCCAATGCGGGGTTAAGCGGTCGGTTTGGCAGGGGGTGCGGGTTGTTCCAGCGCATCCAGGCGGGATTCAATGCGGCCAAGCTGGGCACTGAGCTGGACGATAAGCTTTGCCACATCGCCAGCATCAGCCCCAGGCTGAGGCCGGTCATGCATCCCCCCGGAGGTTTTGCCGGCTGCGGGTTTAGGCTGCTCTGGTGCTGCTGCGTGAACGCCGAAAGGAAATCCGCCGAAGGGAAATTGCCCGGCGGAAAATTGGGATGTTGGCCCGGTTTCATGCGCATTGCCTGTGGAAAAGGGGTTGGGCTGATAGGGGAACTGATAGAAGCGCTGCATGCGCTCCGCCAGCGTCAGCATGGCCTGCACGGCTTCTGGGTCGTTCAGCATGGTGGCGAAATGCTGCTGCCACTGGGCAATCAGCCTGGCGGCCATCGCTTCCAGCGTCTCGTTTCCACTGCTGGTATAATGAGGATGTTCCATCTCGCCGAATTTGCTAAATACCACTGAATGCGCTAGGTATACGGGAAATGCACCCAATAGACAAGAACGGGAGTAGTATCGATGACGAACCAAGGCCAGGCCTCTCAGGCAAGTAGCAAAAAAGAAGAACCCGTCATCATCAAAAAATACGCCAACCGCCGTCTCTATAACACGGCCACCAGCATCTATGTGACGCTGGATGATTTGTATGATCTGGTGAAGGAAGGCTCCGAATTTCAGGTGCTTGATGCCCGCACTGGCGAGGACATCACCCATTCCGTGCTGATCCAGATCATCTTCGACCGCGAATCCAAGGGTACGCAGGGCATGCTGCCCGCCAATTTCCTGAAGGAACTCATCAAGATGTACGACGGCTCCGTCCATCAGTTTGTGCCGCACTATCTGGAGGCCAGCATGCAGATGTTCGCCCAGAACCAGGAGCGCATGAAGGAAATGTTCGCCCGTCACGGCTTCAACCCAATGACTGGTTCGATGACCGGCAACATGCAGCAGGGCTTCAAGGACTTTGCCAATTTCAACCCGTTCCAGATGTTCGAGGGCGTCGCTCGTCAGAACATGGAGCTGTTCCAGAACAGCATGGACATGTTCCTCGGCAGCTTCCGCAAGGACAAATAGATTCTCCTTGATAATCAAGGGAAGCGAGGCCGCGCAGAAATGCGCGGCTTTTCTATATCTGGTATGTCATTTCGCCATCAAAAATGTGGACAGGGCTGTTAACCGTCTATTAATCCGTCATTGCTACTTTGGAAAATTATTGTTTCGCCATACTATCTATAGTGCTTGCTATTGCATAAAAGAGCGGTTAAGACAGTCTTAACCACAACATATAGTGGAAGCAGCGGTACGGGGAATGGACTACAGCAAGGTCCCACACAAGCGAATCAGCGTATTTGAATACCCTTGGTATGTCCTGCGCAGGAAAGGCCCTGCCACCGTATTTGGTGCGGGCATGGTCACGGGGCTTGGCGCTGCCGGGCTGGCCGCCCTCCTGTTTATGCCGATTTTCCCATCCCCTGAGGATATGGAGCAGGCCCAGGCCGGAGAGAATGCGCAGCCACTTGCCATGAAGCAGGCCGAACCTGTTCCCGGCGATGCGACCGATCAGGCTTTTGTGCAGCCCGCTGCCGCGCCGGCTGCGGCGCCTGCGGTTGTGCAGCAGCCGCTGGAGCCATTGCCCGCCGTGGCTGAAGCCCCGCCCGAACCGCCTCCCGTGCCGACCATCAATTTTGTGCCCAAACCCGTTGCCAAGCCGCAGCCGGAAGTGGTGCGCACCCAGGTGAAGATCCAGAAAAGCGCCGACATCCCCGTGGTGCTGGCCGCGCATAACGTGCGTGAAGAGGATACGGAGGCCGTGGTGGCCGCCATGGCGCGCGCCTTTAAAAAATACGACCTGAAGGCCGGGCGCACCATGTCCATTGCGCTCAATGCCGTGCAGGAAGATGGCCACCGCCCGGTGGACGAACTCAGCCTGGAGATTTCCCCCACGCGTGAGTTGGTGGTCAAGCCGGACACCAAAAAAGGCTTCCGCGCCGAAGCCATCGATATCGACATCAACCGTGAATACGTGAAGCTGGAGGGCAGGGTTCGCAGCTCGTTCCTTCAGGCCGGCACCAGCGCCGGCGTGCCGCAGGCCGCCTTGCTGGAGCTCATTGGCGCCTTCTCTTACGACATTGACTTCCAGCGCGACATCCAACCCGGCGATAAGCTGACCGTAGTGATGGACCGCACCACCAATGAGCGTGGCGAACTGGTGAAAAACGGCTCCATCGTCTATGCCCGGCTGGATCAGCGCGGCAAGGATACCACCATCTACCGTTTCGACCAGGGCAATAACCAGATCGGTTATTTTCATGAGGATGGCCGCAGCGTCCGCAAAGGCCTGATGCGCACGCCGATTGACGGGGCGCGCATCACCTCCGGTTTCGGCATGCGCATGCACCCGCTGCTGGGCTATTCCAAAATGCACCGCGGCGTGGATTTCGGCGCCCCCACGGGCACTCCCGTCTATGCCGCCGGTGACGGCCAGGTGGCCTATGCGGGCGGCAAGGGTGGTTACGGCAATTACATTCAGCTTTCGCACAGCAACGGCTTCGCCACCGCCTATGGTCACCTCAGCCGCATCGCCGCCAAGATACGGCCGGGCGTTGGCGTCAAGCAGGGGCAGTTGATCGGCTATGTCGGCAGCACCGGCATGTCCACGGGCCCGCACCTGCATTACGAAATTCTCGTCAACGGTGCGCAGGTGAACCCGCAGAACGTGAAATTCGCGCCGCAGGTCCGTCTGGCCGGGAAAGACCTCAAGAAATTCAAGTCCTTCAAGTCAGATGTGCAGACCGCACTGGACAAAGGCCGCGCGCACCAGGAAGTCGCCTCGGCCGAATAGATCGATGGATGAGCGAAGCGAGTTGGGCCCCCGCGCCCCAATGGGCGCGTAGTCCTTCGCGCAGCGAAGGTTAGAGGAAAAATGGCCAATCCCAAAAGCCTGAAAACCTTGTTGAAGCTGCGCAAGCAGGAGCTTGACCAGCTGCGCACGCGCATGCAGGTGCTGGAGGCGCAGCGCGACCAGTTCGGCCTCAAGCTGCTGGAGCTGGAACGCGCCAAGGAGCGCGAAAGCATGCTGGTGGCCAAAAACCCGATGATGCAGATGGATTACCCCGTCTTCGTGCAGATGAACATGGCCGAGCAGAAGCAATACCACCACGCCATCGTCCGCCTCAGCAACCAGATCAACGAATTGCAGAACATGATGGCCGTGCAGTTTGGTGAGGTGAAGAAAACCGAAATCCTGATGGAAAAGGAAAAGCAGAAGGCGAAAGACGCCGAAGAACATCGCGACCGCGAGCGCATGGACGAACTCGGCCAGCGTTTCGGGCAGGATGACTAAACAAATTACCGGAGCGCAGCGACTGGGCCATTGAGGCCCCGCGCCATAATTGGCGCGTGATAGCGAGCATCGCGAGCCAGCAAAAGTCAACTACCTGACCATGCACATGGTCAGGGAAGCTGGTCCCAGCCATTGAGCTTGATGAGCAGCACCGCGCCCACCGCTATTTGCACGATGACGATCAGCCAGAAGCGCACGCGGAACGACGATTTTTTCGTCTTATGCCGAAAATGCCTCTGCGCAAACCACGCGAGCGGGCTTCCGCCAAGCAGCGCCAGCACCAGCAATGCGCTTTCCGAAATGCGCCGCTGCCCGTTGGCCGCCTTGCGTTTGTCCATCCTGTAGGATGCAAACGTGACCAGATTGATGACGATCAGGTACGCGCAAACATAAAGCGGCTGAAGGCTCATAGCTCCAGCACCATGCCTTCTTTGGCAACGAACGCCGCTTTGGTTCGCGTGGCGAGCTTTTTGGCGCGCGCATCCAGCGCTTCATCGTTCAGGGCGGGGTCGTGATGGAACAGCGCAAGCTGTTTCACTTTGGCCGCTTCGGCAATCCGCAAGGCTTCTTCCCAGGTGGAATGCCCCCAGCCGCGATGCGCCTCGTAATTCTCCTCGCTGTAGGTGCTGTCGTAAATCAGCACGTCGCAACCCTCGACAAAATCAACCAGCGCGTCGTCTATCTCTGGCGGCGAATGCTCCACATCCGTCACGTAGCACACGCTCTTGCCTTCATATTCCACGCGATAGGCGGTGGCATGGTCGGGGTGATGCAGCAGGTGCGTGGTGATAAGGATGCCGCGATCCACCAGATGCTTGGCTTCCAGCGATTCGCCCGCGCGGAAATTATAGAAATAAAGATGCGCCTTCAGGTCATCGATCACCAGCGGAAAGATCGGCGGGCTCATGATGGTGGAAAGCACGCCGCGGATGGTGGGCGAAACCTCCGCCGATTTGCCCACGCGCAAATGCCCCGCCCACAGGCGAACCCGCGCCGTTGGGTTGTAAAGCGGGCGGAAGAAGGGAAAGCCCATGATATGGTCGATATGCGTGTGGGAGAGGAAAATATCGACATTTGAAATATCCGAATGTGCCTGCCCCAGCGCATGGATGCCCGTGCCCGCGTCAAACACCAGCCAGTGTTCGCCGCATTTCACCGATACGCACGACGTATTGCCGCCATAACGCGCAAAATCCACACCGGGAGTGGGAATCGTGCCGCGCACGCCCCAGAATGTCACTTCCATCGAACACATGCGCGTCATAAGACGCTGAAATGATTAAACCATCGTTAGCATGCGCCGGTTAATTCATCCGCGCTTGCTGCTGGTCTTTCATACGGTTGAGCTGGTCCTGCAGCCCGGCAACGTGCGATAGCATGCTGGCGGCCTGCGCCTCGTTACCCGCGGCGGCGAACATGCTGTACAGCTCCATGGCTGAATCCAGCGACGCCTGGAAAATCTCTTGAATCTCAGGGTCTTTCAAAAATTGCTGCTGCACGGTCTGCTGCTGCGAACGCGCCTGCTTCTGCAATTGCTGGGCGAGAAACCCGTGCGTTGGCAGCTGGGCCTGCTCATCGCCCACAAGCTCGCGCAGACGATCGGGGTTCATGATGCGCCGCGCCGTGTTTGCCGCCTGGCCGATGGCCAGCCCGCCCGACAATGCCTGCACCCGTGCCTGCAATTGCAACCCCTGTTGCAGGGTTTTCATCGCCTCATCGGGAACCGGCAGTTTTTTATCCTCTTCATCCGGCGCAACCGGCCCTTTGATGAACTCATCGATCACCAGCCAGTTGCCTTCCAGATGCGCATTGGGCGAGCGTGCCAGCAGGGCTCGCAATCTCTCTTCCGGCGCATCGGCCATGGCCTGCTCCTGCGGCATAACAGCCAGCACGCGCGCCAGTGCATCGCCATCCTGCTCCTGCAAAAGGCTGAAGGCCATATCCAGCGGGTTATGCCCGGCGAAAAGGGGAAGCTGCTCCGCCTGCCGCGCACGGCCTTCCAGCACCATCTGCGTCCATGGGCCGATCACTTTCAGCCCCATTTTCTCCAGCTGGGCAAGCCGTGCCTTGACGGCTGCATCTGCAACGGCGGTTTGAGCAAGCACCATCTATCTATCCCTGTCTTTTATCACGTAAAAATAAGGTACTTCTATGGCAGTTCCATTACATCCGGCGATAGCCGAGCGCCTCGGCCATATGGTGCGCCTCAATGGTCTGGCTTGCCTCCATATCGGCAATGGTGCGCGCCACGCGCAGCATCCGCGTGTAGGCCCGCATGGAAAGCTTCAGCCGCGCGATGGATTGCTGAAGCAGCGCCTCTGCCGCATCGCTGGGTTTGGCATGTTGTTTCAGGGCATCGTCATTCAAATCAGCGTTGCTGCGAATATTCGGCATATCCTTGTAGCGCATGCGCTGAATCTCCCACGTCCGCGCCACGCGCGCGGCGATGGTGGCGGAGCTCTCGCCCTCCGGCGTTTTCAGCATATCCAGCGTATCCTGCGCCGCCATCTCCACATGCACGTCAATACGGTCGAGCAATGGGCCGGAAAGCTTTGCCGTATATTGCTCCCCGCATCGCGGCGCCACGCTGCACGCCTTGCCCGCCACGCCCAGATAGCCGCATTTGCACGGGTTCATTGCCGCGATCAGCTGAAAATTCGCCGGGTAGCTTACATGTGCCTGCACCCGGGCGATGCTCACATTCTTATTCTCCAGCGGCTGACGAAGCGACTCCAGCACCTGTGGCGCAAATTCGGGTAATTCATCGAGGAACAGCACACCGCCATGCGCCAGCGAAATCTCTCCCGGCAAGGCCTTGCGCCCGCCGCCGATAATGGCGGCCATCGAGCTGGAATGGTGAGGAGAACGGTACGGCCGCTGCTCCGACAATTCGCCATTCACCAGCAACCCCGCGATGGAGGCGATCATGCTGAGTTCTAAAATATCCCGGCTGTCCATCGGCGGCATGATGCCCGGCATGCAGGATGCCAGCATGGATTTCCCTACGCCCGGCGGTCCGCTCATCAGCAGGTTATGCCGTCCGCTCGCGGCGATCTCCAGCGCCCGCCGCGCCGCTTCCTGCCCGCGCACATGCTTCATGTCGCGCGCCACATTCGGCGGCGCCTGACGGGGCAGGGCAGGCTGCGCGATGCTCTGCGTCCCTTTGAAGTGGTTGATGAGCGCGGTCAGGTCGCTTGCCGCAATAATCCGCATTTCCCCCGCCCACCGCGCCTCGGATCCGTTGGCCGCCGGGCACACCAGTCCCAGCCCCTCGTTCATCGCCGCCATCGCCGCGGGCAGCACACCCGGCACGGGCAGGATTTTTCCATCCAGCGTCAATTCGCCCATCACGGCCAGCTCCGCCGTTTCCTCCACGGGTATTGCCCCGAGCGCCACCAGCATGCCCACCGCAATCGGTAAATCGAAAGGGCTGCCTTCCTTCTGAATATTCGCCGGTGACAAATTAATGGTGATGCGCTTGGGCGGCAAACTTAACCCCAGGCTCTGCAATGCCGCGCGCACCCGCTCGCGGGATTCGCCCACGGCCTTGTCCGGCAGGCCGACAATGGTAAAAGCAGGCATTCCCTGGCTTATCTGAAGCTGCACGTCGATCGGGAGCGCGTCCAGACCCTGCAATGCATAGCTGCGTATATGGGTGACCATCTGGTGAACAATATCTAAATATTCGAAGCTTTTGTGTTAATTGGCTATTAGTAGTTTGCGGGTAAGGTGGTGCAATCGGAGCAGCCGCCCCATTCTATTCGGTTCGGTGTGCTGCCAACAGGTTAAACTACAAACAGGTGCGGTTATGCAACCCAAAGTACTGGTGATTGAAGACGAAGATGCCATCGTCACCATGCTCAAATACAATCTCGAGCAGGATGGTTTCACCGTCTACAGTGCGGGCGACGGCGAAGAGGGGCTCCTCATGGTCTCCGAGAAAATGCCCGACGTCATCGTGCTGGACTGGATGCTTCCCTCCATGTCGGGCGTTGAGGTGTGCCGCCAGTTGCGCCGCAACCAGCAGACCAAGAACATCCCCGTCATCATGCTCTCCGCCCGCGGGGAGGAAGAAGACAAGATCCGCGGCCTCGATTGCGGCGCGGATGATTACATGACCAAGCCCTTCTCTCCTACCGAGCTGGTGGCTCGCATCCGTGCGGTTTTCCGCCGCATCCGCCCCGCTTTGGCAGAGAAGACCATCAGCTATGCCGACGTGAACATGGACCTTGCCGCCCACCGCGTGGTGCGTGGCGGGCAGGATGTGCATCTCGGTCCGACCGAGTTTCGCCTGCTGCAATTCCTGATGGAACATCCCGGCCGCGTCTTCTCGCGCGAACAGTTGCTCGATGCCGTCTGGGGCCATGACATTTACGTGGAGCTTCGCACCGTGGACGTGCACATCCGCCGTCTCCGCAAAGCCCTTTCCATTGACGACCGCGCGCCGGATCTCATTCGCACCGTGCGCAGCGCCGGTTACGCGCTGGAGGTCAATGACGGCAAGTCGGAGATGTCTGAAGCGTTCGCATAATCAACCATTCTGGTTGATTATGCCGAGGATTTTGATGTTCCCTGCTTCACGTTGTTACGCAATGGAACAGTCGCTGGCGCGACGCTCTCGGCAGCCCTGCCTGATTAGGCAGCTTTACCAAGTATCTTCTTAGCCATTTCCAGCAGCGCTTTCTTGTCGGGGCTATAGCCATCCGCTTCCCAGCTCGTCTCAAGCTGTTTCAGCGCAATGCCAAGTTCCTTGCCTTCACGGAAGCCAAGCTTCTGTAAATCCTTGCCCGTTAGCGGAAATACCGGCGCTTCCCATCCCTGCGCAATTTCCAGCAGATATTGCAGCCGGTTGGCGGGCAGCACACCATCCGCCCAAAGCAGCCAGAGCTGCCCCAGCACGATGTAACGTCCATGCGCGCGCAGCAGCATTTTCAGTTCCGCATCGCCCATGCGCGGCGAGGGCAGGGGGGATTGCCATACGGCCAGCAGGTTGCGTTCCTTGCGGCTCAGTTTCCAGCGCTCGCCCACCCATTCGCCAAGCTCCTTGTCACGCGGCAGAATGGCGGTGAGGAACAAAATCCATTCACGCGGGGCTAATGGGTGAGATTGCAGTTTCACCAGCCGCTGCAAAAACAATTGCTTCATGCCGAAAATCGGCACCCATAATTTTACCTGGCTCATCCAGTCCAGCGCCAGCACCGCGTTTTGCGTCAGCAGCAGCTTGCCCATCTCCTCGCGAATGCGCTCTCCCGAAAGGGCGTTGACCATCTTGTGATGCAGCTTGATGGCCCGCATGGCCATCTTGTCCGGCACACGCTCGCCGAATCGGCTCCAGAAGCGGAAGAAGCGGAGCATGCGCAGCCCATCCTCCCGCACCCGGTCATCCGCATTGCCGACGAACCGGATCATCCGTTTTTCCAGGTCATGCAGCCCGCCGGTGGGGTCAATGATTTCGCCATCGGCTGTTGCATACATGGCGTTGATGGTGAAATCACGCCGCTTGGCATCCTCGTCCACGCTGGTGCCGAACGCCACATCCGCATGCCTGCCGTCGCAGGCCGTATCCTGCCGCAGCGTGGTGATCTGCACGGGGTCATGTTCTTTGCCGAAGGTCGCCGTTACCGTGCCGTGCGCAACACCCGTTCCCACCGCCTTGATGCCGTGTTTGGGCAAAAATTCCATCATCGCATCGGGCAGGACGGTGGTGGCCATGTCGATGTCCGACACCGGCAATCCCAGCAGCCCGTCGCGCACACAGCCGCCGACGAACCAAAGCTGTTCCCCTTCCGCTGCAAAAGCAGCAAACAGCGCCTTCAGCGAATCATGCCCCATCCATTCCGGCACGGGAGAAAAGCGGGGCAAAACGATTTCGCGCTTGCGTGAAAACAATCCCATTCTATCCCCCTACGATCTCGCCATTTTTCAGGTGCGGCACCACGGGCAGCGCATCATTGGCTTCTTCCGAAAACCCCAGCGCTAAAAAGCACAGAATGATCATGGCGAATGTCGCGAAAATGGCGGTGAAAATCGGCCCGCGCGTGATGGGTGGCGGTTCGGCGCCACGCTTCTTCGCCTCATTCACCACAGCCGTGCGCCACAGAAGATACACAATCAGCGGAATCCACACCGGCCAGAATTTAATCAGAAATCGCATCATTCGTCCAAACGGAAAGACATGCCATGGCTGGTGACATACCACGCGCCTTTGCCGCCGTCATGGGTTTCCTCCGCCCATTCCGCCAGCCGGTAATAGGCCGGGCGCGAAAGCCGCGCGCGCAGCCCGCGCCACAGGGCAACCCATGGGCCCTTGTCATCGAAACCCAAGGTATGTTCGGGGCCTATTTCCACCTTTTCGCCGATATTCAGCATGGCGGTGATGATGCCATTCGCACGCTCCACATCCACGGCGATGAAGGGCAGGTCCGCCACCTCCACCGTGCAGCGCTCCACGGGCGTCACCAGCAGGTAATCGCCATGTTCTTCTCTCAAAATCGTCGAGAAAAGCCTCACCAGCTCCGGCCGTGCAAACACGGTGCCGTTATGCCACCAATTACCCTCCGCATCGATGCGGATATGGCTGTTGCACAGCGGCGGCAGCTGTTTAAGCGATGCGCCGTCCATCAGCCCCCTCATGGCCGGGGCGGATGCCCAGCAAATGGCAGATGGCCAGCACCAGCTCGGCGCGGTTGAGCGTGTAGAAATGCAGCGCGTCATAGCCCGCGCGCTGGAGCAAACGGCATTGTTCAATGGCAATGCTCGCCGCCACCAGCTGGCGTGTGGTCGGGTCATTATCAAGGCCTGTGAAAATATCCGTGATCCAGGCAGGAACCTTGGTGCCGCACATGGTGCTGAACTTGACCATCTGCTGCACATTCGTCACCGGCAGGATGCCGGGTATCACCGGCACGAAAATGCCTGCCGCGCGCACCTTGTCCATAAAGCGCAGGAACATGTCCACATCGAAGAAATATTGCGTGATGATGCTGTCGGCACCTGCGTCCACTTTTCGGCGCAAATGGTCAATATCGAATTGCGCGCTGGGGGCTTCCGGGTGGATTTCGGGGTAGGCAGCCACGCTCACATGAAAATCCGCCACCGATTTCAGCCCTGCAACCAGCTGGTCGGCATAGGCATAACCGCCGGGGTGGGGCGTATATTTTCCGCTGCCGACAGGTCCTGCTGGCGGGTCTCCCCGCAGGGCCACAATATGCCGCACGCCTGCCTGCCAGTAGCGCCGCGCCACATGCAGAATATCCTCTTTCGACGCCCCCACGCAAGTGAGGTGGGCCGCGGGTTGCAGGTGCGTTTCGCGGATGATGCGCTCCACGGTGGCATGCGTGCGCTCACGCGTGGTGCCGCCCGCGCCGTAAGTCACGGAAACAAAACTCGGGTTCAGCCTGCCCAGCCGCTCAATGCAGCCCCAGAGCTGCCGCTGCATCTCGTCGCTCTGTGGAGGAAAAAACTCGAAGGAAACCTTGGGAGGCAGCGAGGTATTGTGCGAAATAAGCCGGGAAATATCGGGCATGAAAACCTGTTCTTTGCGCAAGGTGGATGTGGTATTGTTGCAACAACTCCATAAAAAATAAACCAGTTAGGCGCAAATGGCAAAAGCACTATCAACAAACGGAGTTTTTTGCTTTAAACGCTTGGCAATTGCCGTAAGTCGATGTATTGGCACGCCCATGGAAATGTGTGCCGAAACCGCGCACCCGGCAGGAAGCAGGAACTAACCGAAAATGCTAACCGCATGTTAAGGTTATGTAAATGCTAGTTTAAATGTTACCGGGTATTGGGTTTCGGCATAACAATGTTTGAGGGCAATGACTGCATGACGACGGCTAAACAAGGAATGAAAACGCTTCTCGCAACCGTGATGTGCGTGGCGCTGGTGGGCACGGCCGCACCGGTGGATGTATTTGCGGCCCCCGTCAAGCGCGCGGCAAAGCCCGCTCCTGCGCCTGCTGCCTCCGCCCCCGCTGACAGCGACCGGATGGACGAATCCTACGCCGATGCGAATGTCGAGGTCTATGATCCGATCGAGCCGGTCAACCGCGCCATTCAGGGCTTCAACGATGTGGTGGACACCATTCTTCTGCACCCGGTTGCCGTGGGTTACCGCAACGTGGTGCCGCAGCCTGCGCGTGAAAGCGTCACCCATGCGCTGCAAAACCTGAACGAGCCGGTTAACGCCGTCAACGCCCTGCTTCAGGGTGATACCTACCACATGTTCGCCAGCATCTGGCGCTTCGTGCTCAATTCCACGCTCGGCATCGGTGGCCTGTTTGATTTCGCCGGCACCAATGCCGGCCTGAAATACCGCAAGGAAGATTTCGGCCAGACCTTCGGGCATTACGGCTCCGGCCCCGGCCCCTACATCGTGCTGCCGATCATCGGCCCGTCCAACCTGCGCGATACGTTCGGCCTGGCGCTGGATATCGCCGCCAACCCCTTCACCTGGGGGCTTGAGCCAGCCGTAAACTACGTGCGTGCCGGTGCAACGGTTGTCGATACGCGTGAGCGTAATCTCGATTTCACCGACGACGTCGCCCGCACCTCGTTTGATCCCTATGCGACCTACCGCAGTGCTTATACGCAATACCGTGTGAAGCAGATCAACACCACCACCATTGGTTGGCAACCGGCGAACACGCCCCGCTGCCACTAAGGATTTCGGAGCCGACCCATGCTATCCATTCGTTCCATGGTCCGTAACACGGCCACTGCTTTGCTGCTTTGCGCAACGGTTATAGGCCCCGCCATGCTCGTGCATGCCCCTGCCGCCCATGCCGCCGCCGACATCCAGTCCAAAGCGCGCGACACGGTAAAGCACCTGGGCGACGAGGTGATCGAGATCATCGCCAACAAACGTCTGGATTCTGACGCGCGCGAGCGCTCGCTGCGCACGGTGCTGGAAACCTATGTGGATGTGGACTGGCTCGCCAAATTCGTGCTCGGCGCCAACTGGCGCACCGCCACGCCGGAGCAGCGCAGCCGCTACATGACAGCCTATGCACCATACATTATCAAAACCTACGCCCGCCGCTTCAACGAATATACCGGTGAGACGATCGACATCACCGACAGCCGTATGGAGCAGGACGGAACCTCCACGGTGTTTGCCGTCATCAATCGCAAGGGCGAATCCGACATCCAGCTTCAGTTCCGCGTCGGCAGCCTTAAAGGCCGCCTGCGCGTAATGGATATCGTGGTGGAGGGCGTCAGCCAGATCAACACCCAGCGTTCGGAATTCTCCTCCGTCATTTCCCGCAAGGGCCTGGATTACCTGATCGGCCGTCTGGAAGAGCGCGCCAACGGCAGCTCGTCGACCGCCTCTTCGTCCGCTTCGCAGGATGCGCAGCCTTCCTCTGCACCCAAGGCCCAGCCGGTATTTTAGGCCAGCCGGGTTTTTAACGGCGCTTACCGTTTCAGCTGCCCTTTTACCAGAGGCACCATGCCTTTGACGATGATGGCCACGCCCTGCCGGTTGGGGTGCAGTCCGTCATCCAGGTTCAGCGAGGGGTTCATTGCCACGCCTTCCAGAAAAAACGGGTAAAGCCTGGCGCCATACTGCTCGGCCAGTTCTTCATACATGGCATCGAACCGCTTCGTATAATCCGGCCCCAGATTGCGCGGTGCGCGCATGCCTGCCAGAATCACCGGCACATTGGCTTTTTTGAAGCCTTCCAGCAGGGTTGCCAGGTTTTTCTTTGCCTCCGCCGGTGGCAGCCCGCGCAGCGCATCATTGGCGCCAAGCTCAAGGATCACCAGTTGCGGCTTTTGCGCCAGCGCGCTCTCCAGACGCCGAACGCCGCCCGCCGTTGTATCGCCCGAAAGGCCCATATTCACCACCCGCGCATCGATGCCCTCGGCATTCAGCGCAGCCTGAAGCTGCGCGGGAAAGGAATCCGTCGGCGGCAAACGGTAGCCTGCCGAGAGACTATCGCCAAATGCCACGATAACCGGTCTGGCCGCCGCGGGGGCTTCCGCAAGGGCAGGAAAAATGCCGCCTAGCGAAAAAAACAGTACAATAAACAGCTTAGAAAGACGCATAGCCAAATCCTTTTTGACGCGATATGCTCACTACCCCCCACAATAAAGAACGGCGGACGGCAATGGCAAGTTTCGACTCGATACGTCAACAGGCGCGTGCAATGGTCAATTCGGCCAAGGGGGGAGGTGGTCTCTCCGCAGCACAATCCGGCCCCATCGAGCTCGACCTGACGGACCCCGTCATTCGCCTGCAAGACGTACACCTCACCATGCCGGGCAAATCCATGCCCGTCAACATTCTGCGCGGTGTGAACCTGGAAGTGAAACGGGGCGAGACGCTCGCCGTGGTCGGCCCTTCCGGTTCCGGCAAAACCTCGCTGATGATGATCATGGCCGGTCTGGAGCGCCCCACATCCGGCTCCGTCACTGTGGCAGGCATGGACATGGTAGGCGCCAATGAGGACCGTCTGGCCCTGTTCCGCCAGCGCGCCATGGGCATTGTGTTCCAGCAATTCCATCTCATCCCCACCATGACCGCGCTGGAAAACGTCCTTGTCCCGCTCGAACTCCTCGGCCGCGACAATGCGCGCGAACGCGCCAGTGAGCTGCTCGCCCGCGTCGGGCTCGATCGCCGTTTCGACCATTTCCCGAGCCAGCTTTCCGGCGGTGAGCAGCAGCGCGTCGCGCTGGCCCGCGCCTTCGCCGCCGAGCCGCCCATCCTGTTGGCCGACGAACCCACCGGCAACCTCGATCTCGACACCGGCACGCTGGTGATCGAGCAGCTTTCGGATCTTCAGCAGCAGCACAACACCACGCTGGTGCTCATCACCCACAACGTCCACCTGGCCAATGCCTGCGAGCGCAAGGTGATCATCCAGGACGGCATGCTGTTTGATTCCGCCGCCGCGGAGGCGATGTATGAAGCCGCATGATCTAACGCCTTTTCTTAAAATCGCTGCGGCCTTCGCCCTGCGTGAGGCGCGTGGCGGCATGAAATCCATGCGCCTGATGCTGCTGGCCATGGCGCTTGGCGTGGCGCTCATCACCGCCATCGGCGTGGTGAGGGATTCGCTCTTCACCGGCATCGAAGCCGACAGCCGCACCCTGCTTGGTGGCGATATCAGCCTCAGCCGCACCTACCAGGCCGCGCGTGACGACGAACTGGCATGGATGCAAAAACAGGGCCGTGTGTCGCACACAGTGGAACTGCGCAGCATGGCCACCCTGCTGGACGGGCCGAAGGAGGCCACGCCCCCCACCAGGCTGATCGAGCTGAAAGCCGTGGACGAGACCTACCCATTGAATGGCGCGGTGCAACTGGAACCCGCTACCCCGGTTCATGAACTCCTCGCCGAGCGCGACGGCCATTTCGGCGTCGCCGTGGATCGCGATCTGCTGAAAGTGATGAATGCCAATATCGGTGACCGCCTCCGCATCGGGGAGAAAGTGGTGATGATCCGCGCCGTGCTCACGCGTGAGCCAGATCGTGTCACCAACACCTATCTGCTCGGCCCGCGCGTGCTGGCAAGCCAGGCCATGCTGGATGCCAGCGGGCTGATCGCCCCCGGTTCGATCGTGACCTACCGCTACCGCGTGGCGCTGGAAAACCCTGCCAATGCCGAAGCCGCAGTGGCCGGGGCGCAAACCCTCTTCGCCAAGGGCGGCTGGAAGATGCAGACCTGGCACAATGCCGCGCCGCGCCTGAAGGAACTGCTCGACCGCCTGCAGCGCTACATCGGCCTTGTCGGCCTGGCGGTGCTGGTCACTGGCGGCATGGGCGTGGCCAACGCCGTCACCGCCTGGTTCGATCGCCGTCAAAGCAACATCGCCATCCTGAAATCCGTTGGCACGCCGATGAATGTCATCGCCATGACCTATGCCATCCAGTTGCTGATCGCCGCCACGCTGGCCGTTTCCATCGGCATGCTTGCGGGCTGTCTGGCACCGGGCTTCTTCATGCCCATGTTCGAGGGCGCATTGCCGATATCGCCCATCTGGAAATATAAGCCCGGCTTTCTGGTCGCCGTGGCGTCATTTTCGCTGCTGACGGCCTGCACCTTCGGCTACTGGCCGCTTTACCGCGCCACGCAGTTCCGCCCCGCGCAGATATTCCGCGCCGGTGCGGGCATCGTCCGTGGCGATGCGCCGGTTACGCTGTTCCACATCATCGGCTATGCCGCCGCCATTGGCCTCATGGCGCTGCTGGCGGGCAAGGTGGTGGGAGATATCAAGCTGACGCTGGTATTCGCCAGCGGCGTCGCGCTCGGCATGGTCGCGTTAGCCGCGCTGGCCACCGGCATCCGCTGGCTTGCTTCACGCATGGCGCGGCAGGGCAGGCTGGAATGGCGCTATGCGCTGGCCAATCTCTCCCGCCCGCATGCGCCCACCGCCAGCGTCATTCTTTCGCTGGGCATGGGCACCGCTTTGCTGGTGGCCGTCATGCTGATGAAGGATAACATGCTGCGCCAGGTCGGCGGTGATCTGCCGGAGGAAGCGCCCACCTATTTCGTGCTCGACATCCCCGAGGAAAACCTCGCCGCCTTTGAATCCATCGGCAAGGACACCGCCGGCATCAGCCAGGTCATCACCTATCCCGCCATTCACGGCCGCATCACGGCCATCAAGGGCATGGACGCCGCCCATGCCGACATCACACCCGAGGTGAACTGGGCCATCCAGGGAGACCGTGTGCTGAGCTTCAGCGATGAACCCCCGCCCGAAAGCGCCGTGAAGCAGGGCACGTGGTGGCCGAAGGATTACGACGGCGCGCCGCAGCTTTCCATCACGGAGGATCTCGCCAAGGGCATGCACCTGAAAACGGGCGACCAACTGACGGTGGAAGTGCTGGGCCAGCCCATCACGGCAACGGTGACCAGCATCCGCGATGTGAACTGGCGCAATTACCGCATGAACTTTGCGCTCATCTTCTCCCCCACCACGCTCAGCCATCTGCCGCATAACTACATGGCCACGCTGAAGACACGGGGTGAGGATGCCGATGCCGCCTTCCTCACCGCCATGTCCGGCGCGATGCCGAGCGTGCCCGTGGTGCGCCTGAAGGAAGCATTGCAGGATGCCAGCGCGCTGGTAATGAAAATCGCCCAGGTGGTGCAGGCCGTGGCGCTGGTGGCCACGGCCATGGGCATCGCCGTGATGGCCACCGCCATTGCCGCCACCCAGTCCAACCGCATGTTCGATCACACCATGTTCAAGGTGCTGGGCGCCACGCGCCGCCGCATCCTCACCATGCTGGCCACCGAATTCACCGTCACGGGCGTATCCGCCGTACTGGCCGCATGGGTGCTGGGCAGTCTGGCTACCTGGGTCATGATGACGGAGGTCATGCGTTCACCGTTTGAGCTGAGTGTTGCCACGTTGCTCGGCACCGGCTTTTTTGCGCTGCTGACGGCGGTGTTACTCGGCCTTGGTCTCACCTGGAGGCTGCTCACCCTTCGCCCCCTCCGCGTTTTGCGGAACGACTGATTCATCAGCAGGTTTTTCTCCGGCCGGGGCAGGGGCCTCTGCCGGCACAGCCGCGGGCTTATCGTTGCCAAGCGCGGGGTCCAGCAATTCTTCCGTGGCGGGCACATCGTACGGATAGATATTTTTATGCAGCAGCACCAGGCTGATGCGGCGGTTGCGCGGGTTGGCGCGGTCGTTCGGTAAAAGCGGTTCCATGTCTGCCTTGCCGCTCACCACCACGATTTTATTGGTCGGCATGTTGAGGTTCATCAGGAAGCGCCGCGTGGCATTGGCGCGGTCGGCGGAAAGCTCCCAGTTCGTGTAGGCCTTGTTCACCCCATAATTGGATGAATCCGTATGCCCGCTGATGGAAACACGGTTGGGCATTTGCTGAAGCACGGGTGAAAGCACCTTGAGGATTTCCTTGGCGTCACTGGTCAGGATATAGCTGCCCGCCTCAAACATCGGCTTCTTGTCCTGGTCCACCAGCTGGATGCGGAGCCCCTCCGGCGTTTGTTCAATCAACAGGTTATCCTGGAACTTACCCAGCCCAGGGTCCTTGCTGATGGCGTTCTTCAGCTGGGTTTCCAGCTCTTTCATGGCTTCGCTTTCGGCCTCATAATCCTTTTTCACCTCTTCAGGGTCCTTGACGATCGGCCCTGTCGGCGGGGCGCCGAACACCACGCCCGGTGGCGTCATGTCGCTTTTCGATGTCCCGTCCTCGGTGGGCGTTTTGCCGCCCTCAATCCCGATACCCTTTTCACCGGCCACGCCGATGGTCGGGGTAAAATAATCCGCAATGCCCTTTTTCTGTTCTTCTGTCGTGGCTGAAAGCAGCCACAACAGCAGGAAGAACGCCATCATCGCGGTCACGAAGTCGGCATAAGCCACCTTCCAGGCTCCACCATGATGCCCGTGGCCGCCTTTCTTGATTTTTTTGATGATTATCGGTCTTTCGGCATCGTCTGCCATGGGGCGCTCCTCGGGAATCCTGCCAAACCTAGGCGGAGATTGACAATTTTCGGTTAATGCAACTCGGTATCCATAGGTAAAGTGCGCTGCCGAGAGCGTCGCACAAGCGACTGTTCCATTGCGACCAACGGAGAGCAGGGAACATCAAAACCAAAGACAACTCCTGCATTTGCGATGCAAATGCAGGAGTTGTTGCAAAAACGCAACATTATCCCCTGAAGGTATGTAATATGTTGACGCTTGAAAGAGAATATGACATCTGTGCTAGATGTTTAGCATCAGAAATATCATTAAAAACGTCTTTTTTACCGCTCTATGTGGCGGAATATGCGGCTATTTCCATCTTACGAAATGGATGGAAAATATGATGGAGCCGGCCCTTTCTGATGGTCAATCCATCTGCCTAAGCGTAGCCGTTGGCTGCGCATTAGGATTCATACTGTTATACATGTTCAAGAGGGACATTGACGCGTTTTTAAGTCCCCTCGAAAGAATAATTATGCGATTGTTTCTTGTTCGATTAAACGATGCTGCGCTTAAGTCTTACGAAGAGTTGCGCCACACCAAAACAGGCGCGTTAGCAGAAAGCAGGTACGACAAAAACCCAGATCATCATTTCACCGATGAGTTGGCAAGCAGATACAACCTGTACGGCGCGCGCGCACCATCAAAAGCTATCGAGGAAATACCCCGGCTTGAAGATGGCACATTTGATGGAACCTTACGAATTGATGGCACGGCCGTCACGCGCAATGACGATAGCCCCATATGGAACAATCTGATGGTACGTCGTTCAGACTTAAAAGAATTCATCAATGGGCATCGGTAAATACCTAAGCCTAGAAGAAGCCCGTAAACAGAATAAGCTCAAGCGATTCTGCAAAGAGCATCCGTCTGCGGGCGATGAAGAGTTGTTTGACAAGCTGGCTGAAGCCATGGCAAAGCCAGAATCCGAATCCCCTAAAAGCAATTAACTGTATTGCCTGTCTTTTGACAGCTATAGAACTGTCCGTTCATATTATAATTCCAATGGCTTGGACTATCACGCTCATTATTCTGAGGGGGCGGGTTTTGCTTCAACGCATTCATTATCTGGTCAAGCTCTTGCTGTCTAACCAGATAAATTGCTCTAAGGTTTTCGCATTTCTCCACCTTGGCGTTTTCTTGCAGGCATTTGATGTATTGCTCTTGAGCCATTTTGGTATTTTGAGATGATTCTACCAAGGCGCACCCACTTAGTATTGCACATGAAAGAAAAACGGTAACGATTCTCATAAGCCCTCCCTGGCTCTGGTGAACGGGGAGTTGATAAGCCTATCATCGAGAGACCGCATACGCCTTTGGCTTTCGCCTGAACATGCGCGTATGCCTCCCCGCCCATAGGGAGGGAGTGCGATTAACGGTCTCACGAACCGCGATGATAGAGGTTATCAAGACCCAGATGGCTCTAGCCTTAGAATGAAAGCAAAAGCCGTTCAAACATAAATTCAGTGTGCTTCCGCATGTTATGGCGGTATTCAAATTCTGCCAGATATTTCGGCATGTGCTTTTCCGATACGTGGATATAAGTTCCCTTAATGGAACGCTTGAGGATTCCCCAGAAACTTTCCAGGCCGTTCACATGGTGGATGCCCTTAACATACTGCTTCTTGCCATGCTCAACCATCACATGCTGGAACCCCTCATTAGCTAGTTGGCGATAGGACACATGCTCATCGGTGTTTAGCAGGGAACCTGCCGCAATATTCTGGCGTATATGAGGCAGTAGAGAGCTTTTCTTGCAATCAGGCACAACCTTCGTCATCAGCATCCCGTTGCGCTGAAGCATACCCATCACAATGGTTTTTTTGTGCTTGTCCTTGTGACCGCCCTTGCCACCAATAAAGGTTTCATCAATCTCTACGTGACCAGAAAGCCCGTCATCCCCGTCAACTTGACCCAGATACTTACGAATCTCATGTCCCATGCGCCAAGCCGTCTTGTAGGTAACGCTCAATTGGCGCTGTAACTCCTTAGCAGGAACACCATGGCGTGAAGTGGTGAACAGATACATGGCATAAAACCATTTTTGCAGTGGCGTTGTAGTGTGCTCAAATGGTGTGCCTGCCATCGGGTGGACATGATGACCGCACCAGGCGCACTGCCAAGCTGGCAGCTTGCGGATTTTGCTGAACTTTCCATGTTTGCCGCACTT
>WGMV01000012.1 GCA_016124905.1 bacterium | reverse complement strand
CAGGCCTTCCTGCAGAATCTTGCCGCATTCCAGCGTCACCGGGTTGCCGAGCGCTTCCTTATAGGTGCGCAGTTCCTCACCGAGCAGACGCACCAGTTCACCACGCTTGGGCGCGGGCAGGGCGCGCCATGCATGAAACGCCTTGTGCGCATCGCCGATAATGCCGTCCACCTGCCTGGCATCATGCACGGCCAGTTCCGCCAGCGCCGCGCCGTCAATGGGGCTGGCCACGCTCAGGCCTTTGCCTTTCCAGCTGTCGATATTAAAGCCGAGTTGCTTGAGCAGTTCGTTCAGCATGGTCTTATCCTTTGTAATAACGCCCGTTTTTCGTAGCCAGGAAATCATCCAGCAAAATATCCTCCTGCCGCACGAAACCTTTTTGCGGCAGCTTGCCCTTGGCCACCAGCTCCACCACCGCGGCCACCGAGGCCGCCGTCGTCCAGGAGATGGCGCGCCATTCCTGCCCGTTCACTTCCACCGGCGTGTAGGCATTCACGAATTCCTTGCGCGCGCTCTGGCCGTTGATGGTGCCGTTCACCGCCGCATGCAGATAAACCACATCCTCTTCCACCGGCGGTTTGGCCTTGGTCAGCAGCTTCACGGCAAATTCGCGGTCGCTGGCAAGGTTCAGCTCCTCCAGCAGGAATTTCATCATCCGCCCATGGCCGGGATAGCGCATGGATTTGTAATTCAGCTCCCGCACGCGGCCCAGATAGGTCTCGCACATTGTGCCCAGCCCGCCGGAGGTGGTGAAAGCCTCAAGCGAAAGCCCTTCGATACGGATGGTTTCGAACTGCTCCAGCGCGGGCACTTCCATTTTCCGCCCTTGCTGAATCACCTCGCAGGCGTTGATATATTCATTTACGACACCTTCGGCGCTCCAGTTGAAGGCATAGCCCAGCTCACCGGTTGGATGGCGCGGCAGCGCCCCAACGCGCAGATGGATGGTGTCCAATGTGTCGAACTGCCGCGCCAGGCTCGCGCCGATGATGCCGATGATGCCCGGCGCCAGCCCGCATTGCGGCACCAGCGCCGCCTTGGCGGTGGATGACATGGCCTGGATGGCCTGCGTTGTCGGCACATCCTCGGTCAGGTCGAAATAATGCTTACCCAGCTTATGGGCAATTTTCGCAATCGGCAGGTTCAAATGATAGGGCAGGCAGGACACAAGCGCATCCACCTTGCCCAGCGCATCGCCCACGGCTTTTTCGTCCCGCGTGTCCAGCGCCTTGGCCGTAAACCCCAACCCTTTGCGTTCCTGCTGGTCATAACCGGTAACCTCAAACCCTGCTTCCTTCAGCAGCAGGGCCACCAGCGTGCCCACCTTGCCTAAGCCAAGAACCGCAACCTGCTTGAACATAAAAATGCCACCCACATAAACCGATAATATTCGCAGCTATACGAGCGCAGCGAGTTGGGCCATTGAGGCCCCGCGCCCTAATGGGCGCGTGAAGCGAACGTAGTGAGCCACATAAATTCTGGTTGCTAACTTTGTTAGCGACCAGATGGGCGGCATATTGGGTGAAAAGACGGATTAAATCAATGCCAGTGCGTGCTGCTATGCACCGCCCACCGCATGGCCTTGGCCTTTCGTGACTTCAAGCAACGCGCTTTCAAGAGTTTTTACGTCCTTGCTCATGCCTACATTCGTGTTTTCGGCATTGGCCTGGCCAATCAGCGCATTATCCTTGAGTTGGGTCAGCGCTTCCTTCTGGTCGTATTCATGCTCGGTATCCACGTCGCGGCCACCGGTCATCTTGCGGATGAAGCCGTAGAAGCTCGTGGCAATCGCGCCCAGCCCCGCGCCGATGGCTATAGGAGGAACCCCTGCGCTGGCGCCGAGCAGGGCCGTGCTGGTGGAAAGGCCGCCGGCCGCCGTGCCGCCGATCACGCCACCGCCGATGCCGCCACCTACCCAGTCTTTCGCGCCGGTCAGGTCATGCAGGAAATTCTTGATGCCGCGGCCGATGGCTCCGGCTGCGCCAAGGGCTTTATCATGGCGTCCTTCATGGTCTTCACCGCGATGCGCGCCATGCTTGATATTCTCATGCATCTCATTGAAGTGCTGACGCGTCAGCTTCACTTCGATGTGGTAATGCCCGCCTTCTTTTTTCAGCACCGCGCTGCGGCAATTTTCAATGCCCAGGGCGGAAAGAATGGCCTTGCCCTTGCCTTCCGTCAGGTCAACTTCCGTCACGCGTTTAAGCAGGCCTTTTTTGACGCCGTTTTCGGCATTCAGCAATTGCTCGCACAGATGCTTGGCCTCGCTGGAAGTCGGATCCAGCGCCAGCGTGGCATAGGTGTCCTTGCCTTCGCCGCCGAAGAAACCGCGCACGCTGCTGTCGATCAGACTGCCCAGCTGCTTGGCCGCATCGCTGGACCACACCACGCGGAACCCGTTGGTCACGCCATCCTCGGCGAGAATCTTGGAAGTCTCGCGGATCATGTCGCTATGCGTCTGGCTGAAGCGGTAGATCTTGGTGTTATTATCAAGCGAATCCTGCACATGGCTCATCACCAGGCCGGCGTTGAACAGGCGGTTTTTGTGCACTTCCGCCGGTTTCATCTGGCCTTCATGCTGGGAGATGAAACGTTCGGAAATCACCGTATCCTCATAAGAGGCGCGGCCGATATCCTTCAGCATACGGCTGGTGCCCGCAGCGAATTCAATGAGATTATAGGAGCTGTGCACGCCGCGAATTTTCACGGAATGCTTGTCGGCTTCCTTCATCGCATCGCGGAATGTCTTGATATCAGGGTTATCGGCAAGCGCGCGCAGATCGCTAGCGGCCTGTTTCAGGCTGTTGCGGTCATTGCTGCCGCGGCCACGAAAATCGCCTTTATCCGCAACTTCCTGAAGCATGTCAGCCATGCGGTTCAGGGTATCCTTGTCATCTGCCGTGAACGAAAGGGAGGATTCACGCTTGCGGGTTTCATCCATTGCCTGTTGCATCGGGCGCGGAATGGAAGGACGGTTCGGCAGATCGCGCAGATGCGCTTCCGTCGCATAGGCATTGATGGGGGCGAATGCTTCCTGGCTGATGACGCCTTTAAGGAAGGCGCGTTCGGCCACTTCATACATCCCGCGAATGGCGGCTCGGCCGTTTACCGTGGTGGCCAGGTCGTGATTATTGTTCAGGGCGGCAAATGCGCTGCCGATGTGAATCACGGCATTCGTGCCTTCGCCCTTGATCATGAAACGGTCGGAATGATTCTTGAACCAGGGCATTTCGGCGATATCGGCCATGGCTTTAATCGCGGCATCCAGCGGCGAGGGTGCCGGGGGCAGCTTGCCATCTATCAGCGCACGTCCCTGGTCGTAAATGAATTGGGCAATGCCATGTTGGACATTTTGAATGCCGCCCACCGCCTGCTGTAATGCTTCCGTAACCGGAGCATCGTCCAAATTGACCTGGTCAATAAGGCTGTCCATTCTGTCGTTCAGTTCTTCAAAGCGGGCCACGGTGCCCGGCTGACGTGGGGAGCGTTCGATATCCTGCACAAGCGCGCGGTACTCATTGGCCAAGCTGGCGAAGGCGTCTTCATGCTTCGGCGCCGGTTGCGGATGATCGACCATGGGATTGGTCGAAGCGGAAGGCGTTACCTCAGCCGTTGAATTTTCTTCAGGAGTGGAGGATACGGACGCATTAGACTGAGAGCGATAAGTGCTTGGAGAAATAAGTTTTGCGAATTCAGCAAATACGGGAATAGCCTGACCACCTGCCTCAATCATCGCAGCGGTGGCATTGATGATTTGGCGCGGCTTTTCCGGCAGCGGGAATGTGCCGATAGATTGAATCACCGCAGCGGTGGCAGAAGCAAGCCGTTGTGCCTGCGCTGGATCGAACTGCATGGCAGGTTGCGGATGCTGCTGTGCTTCCTGCAGGCTTTGCTCATCAAATTGAATGCGGTTGTCTTGGCGGATTAAATCCTGATATGGCTCCAGGTCCACCGCAAGCACATTGCCGTTCGCCAACAAGGTGGCATGTTTGTTTTTGGCATCTTTGTAATATGCCACAATATCCAGCAGCACATCGCGTACGACATCCTGCGATGTGCCTCCTTTTCCGCTGCCCAGCAAATTAATGCTGCCAGCGCCTCGCTGAGCCTGGATGGTTATTTGTTGCCCATTCTCCAGCGTCACATCAAACGCATGAGAATTCTGCTGGCTTTTATTTGCGATAAACGCTTCCAGCTGTTCAAATATTTGATCGGGTAACTGTGCCATTTTTAAGCTCTCATAAAAAATATAACCGCAGATTACCCGCATTTATTTGATAAAAAGTTAATGTAATTAATTAAATTAACCTTATTTCAGCCTGTTACAAAAACTTCACAAACGGCGCTAAGCACAGGAATTGCTAGGCGCAGCCTGGGCAACATGCTAGGCCACCTATATGGAAAACAGGAAACAGGCCATCATCACAGGCGCCAGCAGCGGCATCGGCGCGGCGCTGGCGGAATCGCTCGCACGGCGGGGCGGCTGGAGGTTGCATCTCCTCGGGCGCGACCATGCGCGGCTGGAGCAGGTCGCCGCGCAGTGCAATCAGTCCGGCGCGGAAGTCCATACCCATGTCGCCGATGTTACCGATGCCGATGCCATGCAGCGCATGCTGGCGGCAATTCAAGCGCAAGGCCCTGTGGATCTCGTCATCGCCAATGCAGGCATTTCTGGCGGTAGCGATGGCGGTGCGGAAAAGACGGAGCAGATGCGCCGCATCATCAACGTGAACCTCCTGGGCGTGATCAACAGCATCCAGCCTTTATTGCCGCATATGATTGCGCAGGGCAGGGGCCGCATCGCCATCATCAGTTCACTCGCGGGCTTCCGCGGCCTCTCCACCGCGCCCGCCTACAGCACCAGCAAGGTCGCCGCCCGCGCCTACGGCGAAGCGCTCGCCCCCATGCTCGCCAAACACGGCATCACCGTCACCACCGTCTGCCCTGGCTTCATCAAAACCCCGATGACGGACGTCAATCCGTTCCCCATGCCCTTCCTCATGAGCGCCGAAAAAGCCGCAGGCTACATGCTCCCCCGCATCCTGAACGGCAACCGCCTCATCGCCTTCCCCCTGCCCATGGCACTCGCCGCCCGCATCCTCGCCCTGCTGCCACGCGCCATCGGCGACCGGCTGATCGCACGCATGCCCAATAAAACCGGGTTTGAGTGAGTGACGTGGGACGCTGTCCAACACCCTGTCAGGGGACTAGTCCCCTGAACCCCGGATTTTCTCTCACTCCGGCCCGCCGGGCCGGGATGAGAGAAAATAATGGGATACAAGGGCCTAGGCCCTTGGCGGGGCATGGGGCAGAGCCCCATATCACTCATCCACAAACAACGCTTTCAACTGGGTCAGCATCGTATCCGCCAGCTTGTCGATATCGGTGATGGTGATGGCGCGCTGATAGTAACGGGTAACGTCGTGGCCGATGCCGATGGCGAGCAGTTCCACCGGGGAGTTCTGCTCGATGGCCTGGATGACCTCGCGCAGGTGCGAGTCCAGATAGCCGCTGTGATTGACCGAGAGCGTGCTGTCATCCACCGGCGCGCCGTCGGAGATGACCATGAGGATTTTGCGCTGTTCAGGCCGCTTGAGCAGGCGTTCATGCGCCCAGAGAATCGCCTCGCCGTCGATATTCTCTTTCAGCAGCCCCTCTTTCAGCATCAGGCCAAGGTTGGCGCGTGCGCGGCGCAGCGGTGTGTCTGCCGTCTTATAAATAATATGTCGCAGGTCGTTCAGACGTCCGGGCCCACCACCACCTTCACCGAAACCAGAAAGCGGGCTGCCGATGCTCTGCCAGCGTTTGCGTGCCTGGCCGCCTTTCCAGTCACGCGTGGTGAAGCCGAGTATCTCCACCTTGATGCCCGCGCGTTCCAATGTGCGGGAGAGAATGTCGCTGCTCATCGCCGCCACCATGATGGGCCGCCCGCGCATGGAGCCGGAATTGTCGAGCAGCAGCGTCACCACCGTATCGCGAAAGGGTACTTCTGTTTCCTGCTTGTAGATGCTGTGATACCAGGGTGAGACAACGAGGCGCGAAAGACGCGCCGCATCCAGCAACCCTTCTTCCTGTTCAAACGCCCAGCCGCGACGTTGTTTTGCCAGCAGCAACCGCTGCAGCTGGTTGGAAAGCCGTGCGGCAAGACGGTTATATCCGGCAAGCTTCTGGTCCAGCTTGGCGCGCAGGCCGCGTAATTCATCCGCGCTCACCAGTTTTTCAGCCGCCACCACTTCATCGAACGCGCGGGTGAACACATGATAATGCGAAGAGATAAAATCAAACTCCGCCGCATGGGTATTGGGGATATAGGGCGCGGGCAGGGCTTCCTGCTGGTCCTGGTCCACGCCTTCGCTGTCGGTCTGCTGCTGTTCCAGCTCCAGGTCGGCGATAGGCCCGGGCGGCGCGCTGGCTTGCATGGATTCCTGCTCGGTTTTGCTGTCCTCCTCGTCATCCGCATTGCCGTCCTGCGGCGCGGGGGAGGAGCTCTCCTCATCCGGCTTATCGTCATCATTGCCTTCGGTGGGCGATTGCCGCGCCCCCATGCCGAGCTTTTGCAACAGGGCGGATGCCGCCGTCAGAAAACCCGCCGGCTCATGCACCTTCTGGCTGAGCTGGTCCAGCCCGTGCCCGATGCGCGAAAGGATCCACGGCTCCCATTGCGCCATCAGTTTCTTCATGGCCGATGGCGGCTTTTCGCCCGTCAGGTGCCGCCGCAGCATCAGCGCGAGAATTTCGCCCAGCGGCGGCTCCTGCTTGTCGGAGAGATTACCGTAGCCGTTCTTGAGGCAGCGAAGCTCCGTGCGCAGGCGTATGTTATCCGCCACGCCCTTCATATGTTCCGCGCCGATGGATTCCACCCGCGCCCGCTCCAGCGCATCGAGAATATCGCGCGCCTTGCGCGATTCCGGCAGATGCTGCCGGTAGATATTCGCCTGATGGTATTTGTGCCACAGCGCCAAAGCATCACCCGCCGCCCGCACATTGGCAAGCTGGGTGGGTGTCGGGTTATCCGGCAGGCTGGGAAGCTGGAAGGATGAGCCGCTGGCGCTTCCTTGGCCATGCTGGCTGCCGTAACCCACATCGAGTTTGCGGTCGCCCGCCAATGCGCGGGTAACAGCGGCGATGGCCTCCCGCCGCGCATCAAGATTGATGGCATGGCGGCGCTGGTTTTTCACGGCGTATGAACAAGCGGTTTGTTGATATCGACTGGGATCAATTCCACGCCGAAGCAGCGCTGGTAATATTCCGCCACCAGCGGGCGCTCCGCCTCATCGCATTTGTTCAGAAAGCTCAGGCGGAAGGCGAGGTGGATATCGCCCATGATCTCGGTGTTCTCCGCCCAACTGATGAGCGTGCGCGGCGACATCACCGTGGAAAGGTCACCCTGCATGAATCCTTCGCGCACCAGGTTGGCGAGCTGCACCATCTGCGCGGCGATCTCCTTGCCCTTGGCATTGTCCAGCGCGGGAATACGCGCCAGCAGAATGGCCATTTCCTGTTCCAGCGGCAGGTAATTGAGCGTCACCACCATGTTCCAGCGGTCCATCTGCCCCTGGTTGATGGGCTGCGTGCCGTGATAAAGCCCCGTGGCATCCCCAAGACCGATTGTGTTGGCCGTGGCGAACAGGCGGAAATAGGGGTGAGGGCGGATGACGCGGTTCTGGTCCAGCAGGGTAAAATGGCCCGATGCCTCCAGCACGCGCTGGATGACGAACATCACATCCGGCCGCCCGGCGTCATACTCGTCAAACACCAGCGCCACCGGTCGCTGTAATGACCATGGCAACAGGCCCTCGACAAACTTCGTCACCTGCTTGCCTTCTTCCAGCACGATGGCATCTTTGCCCACCAGGTCGATACGGCTGATATGGCTGTCGAGGTTGATGCGCACGCAGGGCCAGTTAAGCCGCGCGGCGATCTGTTCGATATGGGTGGATTTGCCGGTGCCGTGATATCCCTGCACCATCACCTTGCGGCCATACATGAAGCCCGCCAGCAGCGCGGTGGTAATCGCCGGGTCGAACCGATAGCTCAGGTCGATATCCGGCACATATTCATTGGACTTCTCGAACGCCTTCACCGGAAAATGCACCTTGGTGCCGAAAACCTTCTGCGTATCCAGCACCGTGCTCGGGGCATCAAAACCGGCGAATGCATCGACGGCCATCACATCATGGGAGGCTGGGTTTTTGGCCACGTCATTTCCTATAAAAGATCGTGAAGCTGGTGGTAGGCTTCCACCACGCGTTTAAAGCGGTCTTCCAGTTTTTTGTCACCCTTATTAACATCGGGGTGGAGCTGTTTGACAAGGGTTTTGTAGCGTTTTTTGATATCTTCGCTGCTTGCGTCTTGCGGGAGTTCCATCACCGCCAGCGCGGCCGTCTGGGTGGAGGTGAGGCGGCGCGACGGCTGCGACGGCGCCTGATACTTCACCGTGCGCCCGTTCAGCCCGGCATAAAAGCGGTTGATGGCCGTTTCCAGGTCCGTCTCCTGCGGGTTGGCGCGGCCTACGAATTCCGGCGGCCAGGTGGGGCGGTGCCCCACGATGGCCTCGCGCTGGAAACTCTCGATATCCTCCGGCGACATGCCCGCGAAATAATCCCAGCGCTGATTGAACTCACGGATATGCGTTTCGCAGAACCAGAAATAATCTTCCGCGCTGTTGCTGCCCAGTACGCCACGGTTCTTTGGTGCGCGATGGACACCCTCCGCCGGGCAGCCCTTCCAGTCGCACGGGTGGGCGTGCGGAGCGATGGGATCGGGCGAATGGTAGCGACGTGCGGACATAGGGCCTTATGCGGTTGCGTGAAGCGCAGAGCAAGGCCCAGCAAGATAGAGGGCCTTATGCAGCGTAAACGAAGCTTCGTCTCTAGCCCATTTCAACCTGGCGCGAAAGGCGCTTAGGCGACTTCTTCCTCTTTTTTTGCCGGGGGCACCGTGGCCGCCACATCCTCGCCGGAGCTGTAGGTCATAGCCGGGCTCTGCGCCAGCGTGCGCACCAGCTGGCACACCAGCTCGCGCTTGGAAGGATCGGGAATGGCCATGTATTCGCGCATCATGAGCATGGCGGAGCGCTCCTGATAATTGCCCTCCTGCAGCGATACCGGCAGAATGCCTTCGAACATGTAGGAAATGGGGATATTCAGCTTCTGGCACAGGTCGGCCAGCGTGCCGGCGGAAATACGGTTTACGCCGCCTTCGTATTTATGCAGCTGCTGATAGGTGATGCCGATCACCTCGGCCAGTTGCTTCTGGCTGTAGCCATGCGAAATCCGCCATTGCTTGATGCGCTGGCCAATCAGTTTGTCCATCACCTTCACGCGTGATGTTGTTTTTGTTGGTTCCGTCATAAAATATCCTTTTCCATCAATGCCTAACTAGTAGACGCATTTGACGTGTGCGTGACGCTTTCATGGCATTTTGATGACAGGCTTCAAAACTGCCCTTAAGGTGTTTTCCCCATATAGTCTTTTACAGGCCACGTCATCATGAACCGCATCGAACGCATGAAAAAATTGCTGTCTCCACTGGAAGCGGAACTGCTTGAAATCAGGGATGATTCTAAGAATCATGCCGGTCACGCCGGGGCGCGCCCGGAAGGTGAGACACATTATCATATCAGCATTGTAAGTAATGCATTCGCCGGGATGAACCGTGTGGATCGCCACCGCAAGGTACAGGGGCTGCTGGCGCAGGAGTTTGAAACCGGCCTGCATGCGTTACAGATCAAAACGCGCACGCCCGATGAAACGAGTAGGTAAAACTAGTAGCTGATACCATCGTGGGCCAGCAGCCATCGCTTGATGGGTAACCCCACATTGAACCCGCCGATGCCGTTGGCGGCCAGCACGCGATGGCAGGGAATGAACAGCGGCAGCGGGTTGTGCTTGCACGCATTGGCGGCGGCGCGAAACGCGCGCGGCCTGCCAGTCAGCGCCGCCAGCTCGCCATAGCTCACGGCTTCGCCGAAAGGGATATGCTGCATCTGTTGCCACACATCCAGCATGAAAGGCGAAGCGTCATAACGAAGCGGCACGGTGCCGTGCAGCGAAAGCCTGTCGTTGAAATAGCCGTCCAGCGCCGCAACGGCGCGCGCGAGCATGGGCGTGACATCCCGCGTCACCGGCATGGAGCGGAAACTCACCTGATGCAGCCCGTCGTTATTGGCAGCCAACCAAAGCGGCCCGAAGGGGCTTTCGTAACGGGTGACGTCCAGCAGCTCAGGCGCAATCATGCGGGGCATCCGCGCGGTGGGCCTCGTGGCAGGCGGGGCAGATGGCGCCCACCGCGTTCAACCCGTCATCCAGCGCCACGCGGTCGTCAAAGACGAAGCAGTCGCCTTCCCACATGCCGCGCTGGTTCTTGCCCTTGTAAAGATAGTTGATGATGCCGCCATGCAGTTGCACCACCTTTTTGAATCCTTGCCCGGCGAGGTATTTACCCGCCTTCTCGCAGCGAATGCCGCCCGTGCAGTAAATGGCCAGCGGCGTATCCTTGTCATCGCCGAGGTGTTCTTCCACCCAGGCGGGGAATTCGCCGAAATCCTTGGTATTCGGGTTGAGCGCGCCCTGGAAATGGCCCATCTCGAATTCATAATCGTTGCGCGTGTCGATCACGCGGACCTTGCCGCTTTGCAGCAGCTCGTCCCATGCGTCCACATCGGCATAATCGCCACCCATGCTGGGATAGGCCGCGCCCATGGTGACGATCTCCTTCTTCAACCGCACCTTCATGCGCTGAAACGGAACAGCATCCACGGCATAGCTGCGCACTTCCATGGCTGCAAAACCGGGCAGATTGTGCAAATAGGCAATCGCCTGTTCCACCGCTTCCGGCGCGCCGCACAGGGCGCCGTTCATGCCTTCCTCGGCAATTAGGATGCTGCCCTTCAGGCCGAGTTTCTGGCATTCCGCCAGCATCGCCGCCTGATGCGCGGCATAATCCGGCCAGGGCACGAAATGATAAAAATGGCTGATTTGATACGATTCCATGCCGCTTCTTTACTACCAAGCGCGCCTTTTGCCAAGCATGGGTGATAATGGAGCCAGGGCAGGCGTAGATTCAGTCTGGGCCGCCGGCGAAAACGTCGATTTGCGAGCACCGTAGCGCAGCGTACTTATGTACGTGAGCAACGGAGCGCAGAAACTCGGCGTTTGCAGCAAGGCCAAGGCTGAATCTCCGCACGTCCTAGTTTGTCGGATATTCCTCGCCCTCAACCGGCCCGTCCAGCTCTTCTTTGGTAAGCTCCCTGCCTGCCTGCGGCGATACTTTGGCCGCTTGTTCCGCCTCGGCATTCGTGGCCGGGGCTGCATCGGTGGAGGGTTTAACGTCGGCGGGGGTGGGCGCTGCGGGTTTCGCTTCTGCTGCCGCCGGTGCGGGTGCCGCTTCGCCCTTGGCCGGTTCCGCGGCAGCGGCGGGTGCGGCCTTCTCATCCGCCTTGGCTTCCGGCGGCGGCGGAACCTGCTTGGCCGGTGCGGGTTTCGGCGCCAGGTTCTCTTTCTCGCGGAAGCGCTTCATGAACCCGTCGAAGCGGGAGATGATGCCCTCCATGCGCGAAAGATTCGTATGGTTGATGTCGATCATCTTTTGCGTCAGGAAGTCGAAACTATCCTCATACTCGCTGCCTTGCAGTTCGGCCTGATAGGCCGCGCGCGTATCGGCGATGCCGGGGCGGTCATTCATGAATTGCTGGGCGATGGCCAGACGGAGCATGTTCTGCGCGCGCGCATCATCCACCGGCTCGCCTTTTTTCCGTGCCGTCGGCCGTGCGAGAATATCCTTCAGGTAACGCACGGTGCGCGGCCAGTCCTGCTTTTTCCATAGCACATCGACGGCAATGGCCTGCCCCTCGGGCGTATTGTCCGCTTCCACCAGCTGCATGGCCTCGTCCAGTTTGCCGGTTTTCAGCAAGGCTTGCGCCAGCAGATGACGGCGCGTGACGATGATATCGTCCTTCATTTTGTCCTGCTGCGTGGCCTGGATGGTTTCAATCGCCATTTCCGGCTGGTTGTTGAGAAGCTGCACAAAAGCCAGACGCGTGCCCACGCGCGCCAGATCCTCGCCCTGCAAACGGTAACGTATCTGGTGGGTCAGCAGCGCGCTGGCGCGGTCCAGCAAATCCACCTGCACCAGACGGTCCGCAAGGTTCTGGATCATCTTGTCGCCCTCATCTCCAAGCGGCGTCAATTCGCGAAATTCATAGTAAAGCGCCAGTGCCTCCAGCGGCGGCAGGTTATCCGCCCCGCCCCGGTTGAACTGCTGAATGAAGATATCGCCCATACGCCCGGCGATCGCCTGCGAGAGCGGGCTGTTCGGATAATTCGATACCAGCTCCTTCCAGATGCGCAACCCTTCACGCACCCTGCCGTCGTCAATGTAAAGCTGCCCCAGCACACGCAGCAGCTGCTGCTCGATCTCGTCATCGCGCCATACGGGGCGGATGGCTTCCAGCTTCTTGATGGCATCCTCACGCTTGATGAGGCCGAGGTTATATTGCAGGTCCGTAAGCGCCAGGGTGGCCATGGTGCGAATGCGCGGATTTTCCATCTGCATCGTCAAGGGCTGCCACAGGGTAATGGCCTCGTTGAACTTACGCCCGGCGGCGGCGATCATGCCCAGTGTGAACTGGGCCTGCGCTTCCGCCCCTTCCATGGAATGATTTTTGCTGAGCTTGTCGACCATATCCAGCGCTTTGGAATAGTTCTTGTCGCGCATGTATTTGTCGGCCAGCGCGAAGGCGAGCTTCTGGTTCGTGCGTGTGTCGTAACCGTAGAGATACTGATCCCAGCTCGCATCAGGGCGCAGCGGCGCTTCGTAGGTTCCACCCGCAACGGAAAGCAGATCCTGCCACATATTGACTTCCTTAAGCCCGGCAAGCTCGGGCGCGGAGAAGGCCTGCCGCGCCTCTTCGTTCTTCCCTTCGCCGAACAAGGCAACCCCACGCAGGGCCTGAACCCGTCGTGCCTTGGCAAAATCGGGGTCGTCCGCCACCAGCCTGTCCAGAATGCCAAGCGCTTCGGGATACATGGATTCCGCCAGGTAGAACTGCGCCAGGCGCAGGCGGAAAGGGCTCGGATTGGTCTGGCTCGCGCGCACCAGATTGCTCAGATGCTGCTGCAGCACGTCGGTGAATTTCTTGCCTTCCGGCGCTTTCCACCGTTCTGCCGGGAAGAGCTTGCCCGTTTCCAGAAAATCATCCGCCACCGTCGGCGGCGGGGGCGGCAGGTCGGGGGAGAGTGTCAACCCGTAGGGGCCGGTCAGCGCCAGCATATTCTCGCGCGGTTCCAGCTGCAGGTCCTCGCGCAGAATATCCACGGCCACGCCCTGGCTGCTCGGCGCGAAACGCGCATCCACGAAATTCTGCCCGTTGGTGATGCCGTAACCCGCATTGCCGATCGGCACCACGGCAAGCCGGTTGCCGGTATAGCCATCGGTGAAATGCAACGGCGCGGCATAGTCACGCAGCGGAATGGTGATCTCGCCCACGCCCGCCTCATTGGCCTTTGCCTGAATGGTCAGCGGCTGGGTGCCGCCCAGCTTGCCGTCCTTGAGGGTCAGCGTCCAGCGGTCGCCCTCGCGGCTCACCATGGGGGTCATCTCGCCCACCGGCTGAAACTGAATGACCGTGGCGCCTGGATGGGGCATTACCTCAAAGCCTTTGGCATGGGCCAGCTTGGTGCCTTTCAACGGGCGCACATCCAGTTGGCTCGGCTTGTTGAAAACGATCCAGCCAGTGCCGTCCTTGATGAACTGCGCCATGGCCACATGCTCACCCCACGGAAAGCTGATCACGTCCGTGCTGCCGTCGCTTTTCATTTCCGGCACCAGCGCGGCGGGCGGGGCGGCGGGCGCGCTGGCGTTGCGGGGTTTGTAACGCTGGTTGTCCGGCAGGTTGCTGGCCGTCACCGGTGTAGTGGCTGCCGGGGTTTTGCTGCCCCCTTCGGTCAGGTACAACGCCTTGCTGGGCTTACCGGGCAGGGCGGCATTCTCCGCCGGGGCAGGGGCGGCGACCTTGGGGGCTTCCGCCACGGCGGGCGTGGGCTTTTCCGCTGTCTTCTCGGGGGCGGCTTCCGCCGTTTGAACCGGGGCCGCCTCCGCGGGCTTGCGCAGGTTCACCACCACCTTGTTGCCCTGGCGCTCATGCTGGCTTTCCGGCACGCCTGCGGTCTCGATCTGGTAAAGCAGGTGGCCGTTTGTGCTGCGCGGCGTGATTTTTTTGACCAGGCCTTTCAGGCTGGAAGGAATGGAAACGCCCGGTTTTGGCGCGGTCCGGTTGAATTCCACCGTCAGCTTGTTGCCTTTCTGAAACAGGCGGTAACTGGCTTTCTGGTTCCAGTCGAAGCTGAGTTTGGCGCCGTCTTCGGCGGGGGTAAGGGTGGTCTTCAATGCCGTGGCGGGTGCAACGGGCGCTTCGGGGGTCGCTTCCGGCGCGGGGGCGGGCGTAATGTCCATCGCCTCCGTTTCGGCCGGCTGCATCGTGTCTTTTGCGGCAACCTTGTCCAGCGGAGCGGCCTGGGTGACGTGCTTATCGACCAGTTTCTTCGGCAGCATAAGTTCCACACCGCTGGCCGTGCCCGAAGCGTAGCTTTTCACCGCCATCGGCTCTGTCAGCGCGAAGGTCACTTTTTTGCCGTCATCGGCGCTTTGCGCGCCGATCACAAAATCGCGCAGCGCGCTTAACACCCCGGCCGTATTGGCCGCCACCGGCTCTTCGAATTCGATGGTCAGCTCGTTGGCGGCGCTGCTGGCGCGAAACCGCACCGGCTTGCTCCAGTCAAACCCGATGCGGGCGGTATTGCCAAGCAACGCACCATTCATTTTAACAGGAACGGGTGAGGCGGCTTGAGCGAACGGCGCAAAAATCCATGCCGCTGTGAAACAAAACACGGCAACCAGCAGGCACCACCCCAGTGCGCGCAAGCGGGACATCTAGCGGCCAATAACCCCCGAAATCTGCGGTATAAACCTATTGCGGCAGCGTCAAAACAATATCAACCCGCCGGGCCTTACTATAACGGGCCTCTAACGCTAAGTCTTGTGAAATTTGCCCGTAATTACCGCTTGCCGCCCCCCATATCTTGTAGATGGGTGTTCCGTTTGCCTCAATCAGCGAGGCAATGCTCTGCGCCCGCGCCAGCGAAAGCGCCCAGTTGGAGGAAAACCGCGCGTTGGAAAGCGGTGCAGGGTCCGTATGCCCGATGACGGAAACCCGCAGATTCGTACGGCTGATCGCCGCCACCAGATTGGCCAGTTCCTGCTTTGGCGCCGGTGGAATATCGGCGCTTCCGGGGGTGAAATAGGCATCCCCCGCCAGGCGGATGGTGATACGCGCGCCATCCATGGTCAGCGTGGCATGGTCGGCGGGTATCTGGTCGAGCTGGCTTTGCAGAATATGCTGATAATAGCTGAGTCCTCGCGTATCGGCCGGGGTGGCGATAACATCGGAAAGCGCCGTTTTCGGTGTGCCGCCCTCCTTGGAAGCGAATTGTTCCTGTACCTGCTCAAGCACATGCTTCGGCGGTACCTGCATGGCATAAAACATCACAAAAAAACAAAGGATCAGCGACAAAAGATCCGCCAGCGACAGGATCCAGAGCGGCAGGCGCCCATCCTGCTTTTGACGGCTAGCGTATAATGATGAAAAATTGCGCATGATCGGGCTTATCCTGGGTGGCGATGCCTGTCAGCAACTGGCTTTCCTGTAGCGCGGCGCTGCCGGTCATGGTTTCCGCCCATTGGCTGAGGCGTCCGGCGGCAAGCTCATCTTTACTCATGACAAGCAGCAGTTTCATGTAGCTGCCTTCTCCGGCGATCGTTGCGCTTTGCTTCAGCGCTTCCAGCACATCCGGCCGCAGCGGCTTGCCGTCAAACCAGCTATCGGGTGATAGATCGAACACCATCTGGCCCTGATCGCCCGAGATGCTGCGTGAGCTGAGTGTCGCATGCGCCGCCATCGCCTTTTCAATGCGGTCCATCCGGTCAATCAGCGCTTTGCTGTAGCTATCTTCCACCAGCGTGGCCTGTTTGGCCTGCTCCTGGGTGGAAAAGGTGCCGCGCATGCTTTGCATCACCTGTTTGGCGCGCTGCTGGTCAAGCAGCGATTGGCTGGTGAGCGCGATGAAAAATGCAAGCAGCAGCATGAACAGCGACACCAGCATTTTCTGGTAATTCACTTGCCCTTGCGGGTTGTGCCGGCGCAATTCGGCCAGGGACAGAACGGATGCGGGGGCGTGGGGCCTGGTATCTGCCTTGCGCCGCATGGCTACATGTCGTTAAGCAGGCGGTCGATATCGCTTTGCGAAAGCCCGTCGCCGGAGAGTGCCGGTCCATCCAGCAGACCTTTGGCATCCTCGGCCTTGCGAATATCGGACGTTTCAATATCCTGCCCGGCGATGCGGGCAAAAAATTTCTCGATCTTCTTCAGGCGTTGCCCGGTAATGTCCTGAAAGCTGCAATGCTGAACGATTTCGCTCATCATATCCACGGCGGCCTCGGGCACGCCGTCAATCTGCTGGGCGTTGCCGGCCAGCTCTAAAATGGCGTCGGTAGCCTGGGCGCTGGCATCGCGCACCTCGTTCAGCTCTTCCACCATATGTTCCAGGTCGTCCATGATGGCCTGCAGCTGCGCGGCCAGCACCAGCCGTTCTTTCTGATGCTTCTCATCATGGCAGAATTCGGGTTTGGCAGAGTTTTTCAGCACTTTCACCAGTTCGGCCATCGTCAGATGCGCCCGGTCCTGAATGGTGGAAAAAAACTGATTGCCAGCCTCCACCGCCTGTTTGGTGGATTTCTGAATAGACCCCATGAACGAGCCCCCTGTTGTTATCCTTTTAATTCAAGGATTTGCTAGAATGGCCCCAGAACGGCCGTCAGCTTTTCCTTCAGCACATTAGCATTAAAAGGTTTAACAATATAATTAGAGACCCCGGCTTTTTTTGCTTCAATCACGTTTTCCGTCTTGCTTTCGGCGGTAACCATAATGAAAGGGGTTTTGGAGGTTTTTTCCTCGGCACGCAGCTTTTTCAGCAGCTCCAGCCCGGTCATTGGTTCCATATTCCAGTCCGAGATGATCAGCCCGTACTCCTTCTTGCCGATCAGCTCAAGCGCCTGCGGCCCGCTGTTGGCGGCGTCCACATTGTTGAAGCCCAGCTGTTGCAGCAAGGTTTTAATAATTTTGACCATGGTTGCATAATCGTCGACAACCAACACACTCATGGCTTTATCCACCACGGCACTACCTCATATAAAATGTTTCTTCACGTCATGAGTAGTCCCAGTTGTTAAATAAAAGCTTAAATTTCAGCGCGCTTCTGTTTCAAGCCGGAAAAATATTTGTGCAGCGCAACCTACGGCGGAGTTTACACGCCGCATTTCTACCTAAAGGGCATTAACGGGAGTTAGGGAAGCTGCGGTGGCGGCGCTTTGGCATCCGCTGCAGGCGCAGTGGCTGCGGCGGGGGGTGGCCTGGGTGCAAGCGGCTCGGGTTCATCCATGTCATCCGGCTTGGGCAGCTTTTTCTGTTCGGAAAGCTGCACCGTCACTTCCTGGGCCTTTTTAGGGTCCATCGAAGCCAGAATGGGCGATACCTTCTTCTCATCCATCTTGCTGATCACGGGCAGCAGCACGTCCATGTCCAGCTGTTCGAAGATGCGGGCCGCATCTTTCGGCTTCATGTTCTGGTAGATCTTCACCAGGCTGCGGACCTTTTCCTGCTCTTTCTCGTCATATTGCTTCAGCAGGTCCTCAATCGTCTTTTTCAGGTCGCGCATTTCGCCAAGTTTCTTCTCGATGGATTGCTCGGTCGCTTTCAGCACATTCTCGCGCAGGTCGGCGGTTTTGGCCTGCTGCTCCAGCTCGTCGCGGCGTTTGGAGAGACTTTGCAGAATATCCACTTCCGTCTGGGAGAATTCGCAGCCCTTGCCGTTCATGTCGGGCAGGGCAACGGCCTGCGGCTGGCCGGGGGCCGCTTTTTCTCCGGGCTTGGCTATGCCGTCATCCTTGGGTTCTTCTTTCTTGGCTTCCTTTTTCGCGTCGCCCTCGCCATGTTCGGATGAGGTCTCCTCTTTTTTCTCCGCGGGCTTGTCCTCGGCGGAGGATTCCGAAACCAGCATGGCGCGCATCACGTCATGCCCTTCCACCACCAGGTGGTTCATACGAAACCCAAGGGTAAGAAACAGCGTGATCAGCAATATCGGCAAAAGACGCATGGGGCTGCCTTAACGGATGGATTTCAGGGCTTGGAGCAATTCCATTTCCGCCTTGGATTTCGGGCGGTTCGGGTCGTTCGGCTCAATGACGGGCTTGGTGGTGCCGGCAGCAGCCTTTTTGGCGATGGTCTCAATGCCCGATGCCTTGGGGTTTACCTTGGCGGGCTGCTCGGTGCCCCGGGGCTCGGGTTTGGTTGGTTCCGTCTTAGCGCGGGAAGCCGGCGTGGGGCCGCTTACCTTGCCGCTCACATGGTCGGCCACCTTATTGGCTTTCTCGATCAGGTAGGCCAGATCGTCGGCCATGAATTCCGCTTTTTCAATTTTGATGGAAAGCTTGTCCACCGCCGCCTGGCTACCGTTGCGCAGCTGTTCCACGCTTTGCTCTGCTTTTATCACGGCCTCGTTGAACTCCTGCACAGCCTGAGCCAGGTCCTCGCGCCCGTCGCGCAGCACCTTCAAAAATCCGTTCAGCCGGTAGCAATAATAAATGGTGACCGACAGCAATACGACAATGACCGTATCAAGTAAGAAGCCAAAAATCATACGAGTTCGCCTTCTTGCGGGGTTATTTTCTGTTTCACTTTCACGGCGATGGTGTTCTCCACCCGGCCGAGTCCAGCGGTAAATAATTTTGTTCCTGCACAAACAATGCCAATATCGTCATCCGGGCCGTTATCCAGCAAAATGGTGCTGCCCACCTTGAAGTTGAACACATCGCCGAGCTTGAGCAGTTTTTCGCTTAAGACCGCTTCCAGCGTCACTTCCGTGTTGCGCACTTCCTGGCTCAGGTAGGTTTCCCAGATGGAGTCGCGGCCGAATTTTTCCCCCATGAACATCTGCAGCAGCAGGTCGCGGATGGGCTCAAGCGTGGCATGGGGCAGCAGGATTTCCAGGTTGCCGCCGCGCTCTTCCATATCCACGCGCAAGCGGATGAGGATGGAGGCATTGCCGGGCCGTGCGATGGTGGCGAATCGCGGGTTGGTCTCCAGCCGGTCCACATGGAAGGTCACCGGGCTGATGGGGTCGAACGCGGCGCTCATGTCCGCCAGCGCCACTTCCACCATGCGTTTGACCAGCTCCTGCTCAATGGTCGTGTAGGGGCGGCCTTCGATGCGCACCGGCCGGTTGGCGCGCCGCCCGCCCAGCAGCACGTCCACGGCGGAATAGATCAGCGCGCTGTCCACCGTCACCAGGCCGAAATTCTCCCATTCCTGCGCCTTGAACACAAACAGCAGCGCGGGCAGGGGGATGGAGTTGAGGTAATCGCCGAAACGCAGCGAATGCATGGAGTCGATGCTGACATCCACGTTATCCGAAAGGAAGTTGCGCAGGCTGGTGGACATCATGCGCACCAGACGGTCGAACACCACCTCGAGCATCGGCAGGCGTTCATAGGCCATCAGGGCCTTGTCGAGAATGGCGTTGATGCCGGTATTGGCGCCGTCGCCATCGCCGCTGGTATCAAACCCCAGCAGGCTGTCGATCTCATCCTGGTTCAGCACGCGGCTGGGCGCGCCGCTTTCATCCGTTTCGCCGCCCAGGCCCCAGTCGGCCGCGTTTACATCATCGCCGCCGATGGTCTCGCCATTGCCTTCCTGCGCATTGCCGGTGGCCTCATTGGCCAGCATCGCTTCCCATTCGGCGGAAACATCTCCCCCCTCTCCGGCAGGGCTGTCGCCAGCGGGGTTGTTCTCTTCGGGGTTTGGCTGCTCGTCTTCTTCTGCCACGCTGCCTACTGAACAATCATATCTTTAAACAGTATATCATTAACCTTTGCCGGCTGCACGATTTTGTTGATGCGCAGCAGCAGCTCCTCCCGCAGGCGGAAGATGCCGCCCGAGCCTTTCAAATCCTCCGGCCGCAATTCGCGCAGGTAGGTCTGGAAACTGTCGATGATGCGGGGTTCGTAGCCCTTTACCGTCTCCACGCTTTTTTCATCCGCCACCACCAGCGTCACCGTCACTTTCAAAAAGCTGCTGCGCTTGGTCGGGGAGTTCAGGTTGACCAGAAAATCGGGCAGGGGGTGATAAATCGCGCCATCGGGGGATTTGCTGTCGGCCGCCGCTTCGCCGCCATGCCCGCCACTTTTTGCTTTCTCATGGCCTTCACCGCCTTCGCCATGTTCACCACCTTCGGCCTCTTCGCCGTGGCCTTCCTCTTTTTTCTCTTCGGCATGCTCTTCGCCATGCCCACCTTCCTCGGCGGTTTGTTCTTCACCGGCGGGTTTCTCTTCACCCCCGCCGCCGAACATGCCCATCAGATAGGCGCCCACGCCAAGCCCCGCGAAAAGAATCACCGCCACAATGGCGATAATCATTTTCTTTTTACTCTTTGGCTTTTCCTCGCCTTCGCCACCTTCAGCGGCGGCTCCGTCTTTATCTTCAGGTTCTTCCTGCTTCGTCTCTTTTGCGGACATAATCGCCTCAATATGCATTCATCCACTATATACAGGAAATATCACGGCATCTCAACACTACATATACGGCGCCGGGCGGTTTTTACACATCACATAAATGCCCGAAACAAAACTTGGCACGCTTCCTGCATATAGGGTGCGAATGCAAGGAGTACGGCCATGGATAATGCCATATACATCGCCCTATCGAAACAGATGGTGCAGTTCCGCAAGCTGGATGTGCACGCCAACAATATGGCCAACGTCAACACGCCGGGCTTTAAGGAAAACGTGATGATGATGACGGACTGGACCGTGAATAACGGCAACCGTCAGAAAATCTCCTTCGCGCAGGATTTGCGCCAGTATCGCGATATAGAAAACGGCCCCATGCAACAGACCGGCAACGCGCTTGACCTGGCCATCGACGGCAAAGCCTATTTCGCAGTGCAATCGCCCAACGGCACGCGTTACACCCGCACCGGCAATTTCAAGATCGATCCCAACGGCCTGCTGGTCAATGCCGACGGGCTTCCCGTTTCCGCTGTCGGCGGCGGCACCATCACCATCCCCGACACGGCGCGAGAGATCAGCTTCGGCGCCAACGGCATGATGCTGGTGGATGGCGAGGAGATCGCCCGGCTCGATATGGTCAGCTTTCAGAACGATCAGAAACTCGTGCGGGAAGGCAACACGCTATACGCCGACAACGGCGCCGGTCTCCAGCCCGCGCCGGAAGAAGACTACAAAGTGGCCCAGGGCTTTCTGGAAGGTTCCAACGTCAAGCCGGTGGTCGAACTCACCGAGCTGATCGACACCCAGCGTCGGGTGTCGGGCACAAGCAATTTCATCGATACGGCCTATGACATGCAGCGCCGCGCGCTGACGGCATGGGCCAAAACCAACATGTAATGCGAAGGGGATAAACCATGCGTGCATTAAACATCGCCACCACCGGGATGCTGGCCCAGGAGCGTAACATCGAGGTTACATCCCAGAACCTGGCCAACATGACCACCACCGCCTACAAGCGGATGACCCCTGAATTTCAGGATCTGATTTATCAGAACTACAAGCGCGTGGGCACCAACTCCTCCGACGCGGGCACGATCGTGCCCACCGGCATTCAGCTGGGGCTGGGTACGCGCCTGGCCTCCATCAACCGCATCAGCGAGCAGGGCACCCTGAAGCGCACGGAAAACCCGCTGGATATGGCCATCAACGGCAAGGGCTATTTCCAGATCGAGCTTCCGAGCGGCGACATTGCCTACACCCGCGACGGTACATTTAAACTAAGCCCCGAAGGTGAGATCGTCACCTCCGACGGCTACCGCCTGGTGCCGGGTTTCGTAATCCCCGAGGATGCGCTGGATATCAGCGTCAACCGCAGCGGCGAAATTCAGGTGACCTTCGCCAACCAGCCGGCCCCGCAATTGATCGGCCAGCTCGAGATCGCCAACTTCATCAACGAAGCCGGCCTTCAGGCGCAGGGCAGCAACCTCTACACAGAAACCGCCGCCTCCGGCCAGCCGCTGCTCGGCCTGCCGGGCGAGGATAATTTCGGCGAAATCTTCCAGGGTTCGCTGGAAACCGCCAACGTCAATTCCATTGACGAGATCACCGGCCTCATCACTGCGCAGCGCGCGTATGAAATGAACGCCAAGGTCATTTCCACCGGCGACGAGATGATGCAGGCAGCCACCAACGCCAAACGATAAACGAAAATGATCTGAGGGAATAACGCCATGTTAACACGCACCGTCATGACATTGCTGGCAGGGACCACCGCCCTGATGATGCCTGGCCTGGCTGCGGCGGATGATTTCACCGCCAAACAGCTGACCGGCGCCATTCAAACCCAGCTTGAGCAGAATGAGAAACTGGGCGACGTAAGCGTCTCCCTGATGGGGGATTACCCGCAGGTTCTCTACCACCATGAAAAACCGCTGACCGTCAGCCTGCATGTGGACAAGCTGGAGGTCGACCGCGGTATTTTCAGCGTGACGGCCGAACTGAAGGAAGCCGCCAATCCGGACGGCCCGGTGGTGGGCAAGCCCTTCGTGGTCAATGGCCGTTTTGATGAGATGGTGGAACTGCCCGTGGCCAAGCGACGCATCGTCGGCAAGGAGCCGGTGAAGATAGAGGATCTCACCTGGGCGAGCTTCCCCAAGCGCCGCCTGCTGCGTGAAACGCTCACCAGCATGGAGGATGTGGTCGGCAAGGCGCCGAAGCGCAGCATCCCCGAAGGCCGACCCATCTCCAATGACGATGTGATGATGCCGCTGATCGTGCGCAAGAACGATCCCGTCACCATGATTTACGAAAGCAAAATGCTGCACATCACCGCCAACGGCACCGCCACCCAGGATGGCGCCGTGGGCGACCGCATCGGCATCCGCAATGCCGACAGCAACACCACCATTTACGGCACCATCACGGCCCCCGGCACAGTGAGCGTGCGTAGCAGAGAACCGGTCAAGATGACCGATAACAATGCCGCAACCAATGCGGCTGGAGGGAACCATGCAATACGCTAAACAAACGAAAACACTGCTCATCCTGAGCGGCTGCCTCGCCCTGAGCGCATGCGGAAACACGCTGGACCGTCTGGAGACCATGGGGCGCGAACCGCCGATGGCCAAAATCGAAAATCCCACCATGCAGCCGGGCTATCAGCCGGTTTCCTGGCCGTCGCCCCAGCCCAAGGCCGATACGCCGCGCGGCGCCAATTCGCTCTGGCAGCCGGGCTCCAAGGCCTTCTTCCGCGATCAGCGCGCCCGCAATGTGGGTGACGTGCTGACCGTGATGGTCAAGATCAATGATCTGGCGCGGGTCAATAACACCACCGAGGCCAAACGCACCGGCGACGATTCCTTGAGTGCAGGCAATATCTTCGGCCTGGAGGACAACATCGCCGGAGCCGTTTCCAGCCAGGCCGTCCCCTCGGCCCTGCTCAACATGAACTCCAACCACAATTCAAAGGGCGATGGCACCATCGATCGCCGCGAACAGATCGAAACCGCGCTTGCCGCCACCGTCACCCAGGTATTGCCGAATGGAAACCTCGTGATTTCCGGCCGCCAGCAAATCCGTATCAATTACGAGATGCGTGAAATGGGCGTAGACGGTGTCGTCCGTCCGGAGGACATCAGCAGCGACAACAAGGTCGACAGCTCCAAAATCGCCGAGGCCCGCATCAATTATGGCGGCAAGGGCACCCTCAGCGATATCCAGCAGCCGCGCTACGGCCAGCAACTGATCGATATCCTCTCGCCCTTCTAAGCAAAACGGCCTGCCCCTTGTGGGGCAGGCCTATCTACAAGACGAACACACCCCGGCAATGATTGCCGGGGTGTGGTTGTTATGAGCCTGAATAAATCAGGCGACCAGGTCGAACAATTCGTTGAAGCGTGAAATCTGAAACATCTGCATCGGCTGTTCCTGTGCGCCGCGGATGCTGAGTTTGATGCTATGTTTCTCGGCCTCGTCCTTCACCAGCAGCAGCATGCCAAGGGCGGCGGAATCCACAAAATTCACCGCGCGAAAATCCAGCGTGACCTGCTCAACCGGCGGCTGGCATGCATCCAGCACGCCCTTGATATCTTCGTGATCGGAAAAGGTGAAGGCGCCCTTGAAAACGAAAGTGGCTGCCTGCTGGGTGAGTTCCTGCGTAATATCCATAAGCTACCTATCTATGCCGCAATATCTTCATTGGCGATTTCCTTGTCCAGCTCCAGCGGGACGGAGGAGTAGGTGGAAGGTATATCCAGCCCGCGCGAGGCAAGATGGCTGGCCATCTGCTGCTTCACATTGCCGGTACGCAACCCGTCCATCAGGCTTTCGGCATATTCCATGCTGACGTTACGGGTGGAAAGGCTCTGGCTGAAGCGCTCCGGCGCATGGCGCATCACGTTCTGAAAGCAGGCGGAAACATGGCCGATGGCGCGCATGCATTGTTCCAGCGTGCGCTGGCGGTGCTGGTCATTATCCGGCGTAATGGTAACCGCCTCCATCGATTTCATGAGTCCGGCGGATTGGGCGTTCATGGTTTCCAGCATGTCGCGCAGGGTTTCGTTGCGCTCCACCATGGATTCCAGCAACTGGTCGAGCTGATTTTTGGAGGTCACATTCTCCGAGAGATCGGTGGTGGCAACCGTTTGCAGCAGGGCGAACCCGTTGGTCACGCTTTCATGCACCCTGCCGATTTTCTGCTGCATGTTGGTGGAGAGCTTTGCGATATCCAGCGCCACGGCCTTTACTTCCTCGGCCACCACGGCAAAGCTCTTGCCCGCCACGCCTGCGCGTTCCGCCTCTATATTGGCGTTCAGCGCCAGCAGACGCGTCTGACGGGTGATTTTCTGGATATTGGCGATCAGCTCATGCGTACCCGCGAGGTTGCTGATCGCATCCTGCATGGTAAAGACCATTTTCATCGCCATTTTGGAAATATTGACGATCTTGTCGACCGAGTCATTCAGGCTGCGGTTGAACAGGCGGCCGAACTCCTCCAGCGAAATGGTGCGCCCGTCAAGCTCAAGCGTGCCGGCTTTTTGCGTGAGCAACTGAAGCCTCTCGCGATATTCGCGCGTATCCTCGGTGATGCGTTTGAACTGGCTGTCCAGGCTGGCGGTCTGTTCATCCTGCGTGGCGATGGAGGGGATTTCCTCCTTAAGAAGATCCATGACGGCCAGCAGCACCGGCAGCATGGCGATGGTCTTCTGAAAACTGCCGACCAGCTTCTCTGCTTCGCTCTCGCCTGAATGGTCCGCAACAATATCGGATTGAGAACGAACAGTGTCGTGGTCCATAAGCATCCTCGTCAGCGGCGTCATATAACGTCATATAAACTGTAGCTTGTTGTCCCTGTCATCAGCGGCTACATAATCTAGTTATAACCATCTTCTCGCATTTGTCTCGCCGTTTTTACGAATCTGTTTTCACCAGGTAATGCCATCATGCAGGAAACAGCATCAATCTTATGGGATACGCGGCTTCACGGCGCGCCGGTGCCGGGGGTGCTGCATGCGCCCGTCATGCAGGTGGTGCCGTTGACGCAGTCGATCGGCGATTTTGTTGCGCATTATACAAAAACCCCTCTGCCGGCCATCATCAGCAGCCAGACGGCGATGCTACTTTTAGCGGATATAATGCGCCAGCGGCATCCGCAGCTCATCGTGACCGGGCAGGCCACCGCGCGGTGCGCCGCTGATCTGGGCATAGCCGCCGCGAATGCCGCCGCGGCCATGAACATGGGGGAGGGCATGCGCGCCGTTGCCGATTATATAAAGGAGCGGCGCATCCCGGCCTGTTATTATCTGTCGGCGGAGCAGACAGCCTTCGATATCGCCCAGCTGGAAGCATGGTCGGGCGCGAGCATCAAACCCTTCGTCTGCTACCGCACGGAGACGGCCGATGCCCTGCCGGATGATATACGCAAAAACTGGCTGAAAATTGACGGCATCGTGGTGGGCTCGCTTCGCACGGCCCGGGCGCTTGCCGATCTGGTGCGGGCTTCCGGCCTGTCGGCCACGGGCAAGGCAGGGTTTTGCCGCAATGCCGATATTGCCGCCTGCTTGCGCGAACGGCTTGACATGGAGGCCTTCCATCACGATGGTAGAGGCACTGGCGAAGACGCGTTCGATGCATGGCTGGCAAAAAGCTGGCAACAACGTGTAACACTGAAAACAGGCTCGCATTAAAAGGGCCATTGAACAGGGAAGGCTTGGGTGAGCGAAACGCCGATTCACAACGAGGAAACACCCCCCGTGGCCGCGCCCGTCATGGAGGAGGCCTCCACGCCGCCAAAACCGAAAAAGACCGCTTCCCTATGGGATGCCTGCTTGTTTGCCTTTATCTTCGCCGCCGTCCTGGTCGGCGGCCTCTATGGGCGTGAGGCGGGCTGGCATGGTTTTGACTGGAACAATATTCGCCTCAACCTGCAACAGGCCTTCAAATTGCATGATACCACGCCCACACGTGTCGCCGCTGCCCCTGCGTCCATGGCCGAAGCCGCATCTCCGCCACTTGCCACGGCCGAGGTGACTCTCCCGCCTGAGCACAATCGTCTGGAAATATCACCCCCGCTGCAACCCGTGCCGCAAATCGCCGCCGAGGAGGCCACCCCGCCGGAGCAGCAGATGCAAGGCCCCGCGCTTCCCGTTGCCGCGCCAGCCGATGCGCCGTCACAGTCCGGGAGAGATGAAGGCCTGAGTGCTTCCAGCTGGCAGTCGATGGTGTCGCTGCAGCGCGCATTGCTGAACGGTCAGCCCTATTATGAACCCCTGTGGAACATGAAGCGCAGTCTGCCCAAGGATCACCCACTTGTTTCGGTGATTGAGGCGCTTGAACCGCAGGCCGGAACCGGCATTCCCAAATTCATTGAGCTTCAGCGGGAATTCAGCGTGTTCGCCACACCGCTGGCATCGGCCCTTCGCATCCGTGAAGATACGCCTTACTGGCTTGCGCCGTTGCGCCATATTGCTGTGCGTATGCTTTCCTGGCGGCGCGTGGCCGACGCGGGCAACACGCCCGATGCCGCAGTGGACGCCATGAGCGAAGCCCTGCGCATGGGTGACATGGCCGCCATCAAAAACGCTTCCGATCGCATCGGCGCTTACATCCATGTGCGCAACAACGATGCGGGCGCCGTGCAGCGCTACATGCAGTGGCATGAATCCATGAACAGCTGGCTGACGGCCAACACCAACCTTCAGCAATTGATGGATATGCTGCAAAGCGATGCCATCGCCGGAGTAAAATCATAATGGGCCGTCTGAAACGCATTGTAGGGGTTGTGCTGTGGGCGGCCATCATCGCGGCGGCCATCTGGGTTCCAGGCAGCCTGCGCATTCAATGGCTCGGCTATGAAGTGCAGCTGTCGGTGGCCTTCTGCCTGGTGCTGTTGATGCTGGCCTTCCATTTGGTGATCTGGCTGGACAGGGCCGTGCGCTGGGTGGGCGCCTTGCCCTCGCGCATGCAGAACTGGCGCAAGCACGGCAAGGAAAGTGACGCCATACAGGCGCTTATCGGCGGGCTGGACGCCATGGCGGCTGACGATCTGGCGCTCGCGGGCAAACGCATCCGCAAGGCGGCTTCCCTGCTGGGCGAGCATGAACACCCGCTGCGCCCGATGCTCTGGATGAGCCAGGCATGGCTTGCCACCTGCAAGGGAGACCAGGCAGAGGCGGACGGCTTCTACCGCAGCCTGGCCAACGAGGAGAGCACCCGCCATCTCGGCCATCGCGGGCTGCTGGGCGCGCGCATCAAGCGCATGCTGAAAAGCGAAGGCCTGCTTCAGGCCGACGCCCTGCTCGAGCAATCCCAGCTTGCCCTGAAGGATGACGCCGCCTCCAGCCTGCCGCGCCGGGCGGAGATCATGGCGCTTATCCGCCTCGGCCATTGGGAGGAGGCGCTGAAATCCTGGAAACAGGCCGCCCGTTACGAAATCCTTCCGCAAGATGAGCTAAGCCGCTGGGCCGCCGCCATCCACACGGCGCTTGCCCGCATCTATCTGGGCCGCAGCCAGTATAATTATGCGCTGGACGAAGCCAAGCAGGCATTGAAATACAAACCCGGCTTCCAGGGCGCCGCGCTGATTGCCTTTAAAGCGATTCTGGCGAAGGACGGGGTATCCACCGCCCGCCGATTTCTATTGAAACAATGGCAGACCGGGCCCGTGCTGGAAATGGGCGCCCATTTCCGTCAGGAAACCGAAGAACAGCCCAAAATCTGGCCCAAAACGCTGGATATGCTGGCCGACAGCAATGAACAGGCCTGGGAAACCCAGTTTCTCCGCGCCGAATACCTGGCCGAGAACGGCAAACTGGCCGAAGCCGCCAATATTCTGCAGAACATGGCCCCCAAGGCCCCATGCCCCGATGTGCTGTCCCTGTGGGCCGACGTGGTGGAAAACATGAAGCCGCCCGGATGGCGGGAGACCGTCTCCCAGCTTCATGTCGACATGCTCAACCCCGTGCAAAGGGCCGGCTGGCATTGCGCCCATTGCGGCACCCCCCACCGGGAGTGGGAGGCGCTGTGCCAGGGATGCCTGGAGATTGGCACCATCCGCTATGGCCTGCATGACCTGACCCAGCGCACGCTGATGCAGGATGAGCCGGAAAGCCACGTGCTGCACGTGCCGCTGCCCATGCTGACCGCCGAGGTGGAATAATCGCCCCATTGCCAGATGTTTAATGAATCTGTCACATTGTTTTAGTATCCTCGGGGTGTGAAATACCAAAAGACCCTACAGCAGGTAAGTCTATGCCAGTGGATCTCAATAAGCGCTTTTACATGGAAGTGGTGTCCGTCCCGGCCCATGTCCTCGAAGGCAAAAAGCTAGGCCCTATCGAGCGCGCCCGCGCCCTGGCAGGCAATATTCCAGGTGTGAAAAGCGGCCTCGACACGGTTGAGTTCATTCGCGTGCAGACCCCCGGCCAGCAGGGCTATGAATGGTACCAGTACCAGACCCATCCGGATGGCGCCCCCTTCAACCTGACCCAGGTGAACACCCCGGCTGTCGATAGCAAGGATGTTCGCATTCTGGCCGGTGGCGAGGTTAATCCCTCCACGGATTACACGGCCCACCCGTCCCAGCACCCGCTGCTGAGCGCGTGGAAGAACAACCGCCAGACGCTGGAAGCCCGCCACGTCAATCTGGCTGCCGAACAGGATTTTCTGCCCGTTCCGGCACAGGTGAAGCAGCGCACCGGCTGGGTGGATGCCATCGGCAACGCCATGTGGGCCGCGCTGAACGCTGAAGACGCCCAGATTGCCCATGCTGCCCGCACCGAGCGCCGCCAGGCCGCTAACCAGACGTTGGCCGACAGCTCCGTCAAAGCCGAGCAAATGGCCAGAGAACAGATGAACGCCTTCGGTAAATTCGTTGGTGGCGGCGTAAGCCTGGCCGCTGGCGTCGGCATACTCGAAGTGGCCAACCGCTTCGCCGAACCGGTGATCGACCTCGTTGTGAAAGACAAGGAAAAGACCGGCGCTATCGGCAACCTCGTCAATCTCGGCACGCGCGTGCTTCAGGGCGCAACGGTTCTGGCCTATGGCCTTGCCACGCTCAACAAGGTGCTGGGTGAGAACACCAGCCTTCGCAACATTGCCGAAGGCGGCCTCAAGGGCATCAACCGTCTGGCCATCAACACCGGCGAGACCTTCAACGACGCCAAGAGCTT